>DATFET010000188.1:0-12976 GCA_035250835.1 Anaerolineales bacterium | reverse complement strand
GCGCCACATTGGGAATATGTTTTACGCCAAGGTCACGCGCGGCTTCGGCGAGACCTGTCTCTTCGCCGAGAAGGATGATTTCGACATCAGGGAGCAGAGTCCATGATTTGATCGCGTTGCGTTGAATCATCGCGATGTGCGGATCGGTGAAGGGTTTGGGAGCGGAGAAGAAAGTAATCAGGGGCATGAGTGTCAGTTACAGGTTGGCAGGTTTAACGTTGAACGTTCAACATTCCAGCTTTAAACATCCGTGTGCAACGCTCTATCGTCGATATCCTTGAGTGTTTTATGCTGCACGTTGGAATTGATTTTCATCAATTGCGGTTCGTTGTGAACCAGCTTCAGCACTTCCCTCCAGGTGAAATCATCGCGGCCATCGAAATGGCGGTAGACCTGACGCATGAACTCCAGATCTTCGGGAGTATCCACGGTCCAGCGGTAGCCGCCAAAATCAGTTATATGCTGCAACAGGGCGATTTTAAAACCTCGTGGCGACACACCCTCTGAACACTGACGGCTGACGGCTGACAGCTCAACTCCCTCGTAGAAATACGGCATGGCATGCTCTCGATGTTGATGCTCATTGGCTTCATTCCAGGCTTTTTCAAGGACTTTGAACGTACAGGCTTCGACATCCAGCCCGATGGGATAAGTGCGACGCCAGGGAGGCGGGAGACGGTTGCAGACGAAGTCATAGCCACCCACGAGGAGGGTGCTGACCACATCATCGATCAACCCGGGATCTATGACCGGGCAATCGGCAGTAACGCGGACGACAACTTCGGCGCCCGCCTGCTTCGCTGCCTGATAATAACGGTCCAGCACATTATAGAGGCTGCCGCGCGTAAATGGGATTCCGCTGAAGTCGCAGTATTCGGCAACGGTGTCGTCAGCAGGATCGGTCGTGGTGGCGAAGATCGTTTCGATAACGGTCACGGCGCGTGAGGTCCGCACGAAGACGCGCTGCAACATTGGCTGTCCCTCAATGTCCGCAAGGATCTTCCCGGGCAGACGGGAGGAGGACATGCGTCCCTGAATAATGGCAACGACGCGCGGTTTCATGAAGCCTGTGCCTCTGATGGAATAGGTAGAGGAGTCACAAATCCCCGGGCGCGGAATTTCTCTACGTATTCACGAACAGTCCAGTAATCGAGACCAACCTGCTCGGCGATGTCGAAAACCGTATGCTGCCCTTCGAAGCGCATTATGATCTTTTCGATGGCGCGGTTGAGCGGCCAGTCCTCGCGCCAATCGACCCAGAGGCCGTGACCACTGAGGAACACGGGACCACGGAAAGTGCGCTTCGGGATGTAGTTGCTGGCATAGATACGGGTGATCTGCTCGGCAATCTCCGCCGCGCCGACGAGCATATCTTCGTGAATAATGTCAAGATTGTCATCAGTGGTGTGATACTCGTCATAGGGGAAACGGTTAAGCGAGATACACGGCACATTGACTCCAGGTCCGTTGATCACACGCTCATCATTGGCGGGGGCGGCAGCGAAGTCGCGTTCGTCGTGGTCGATGTTACGCAATTGATAACTGGTAATTCGGTCGAGGAGATGGGAATGCTGGCGTGTGTGGTGCCAGGCGATCCTGTTTCGATTGCCCGTCATCTCCATAAATATCCCGCCGCGCAGAGCTGGGATGAGTGACTCGTTGTGCGCGAGCCAGGCGATCGTGCCGATGGTCTCGGGCCCAAACCAGAAACGGACGCTCATCGAGCCAGCCGGGAGCGGATTCACTGCGAGACGCCGCGCCAGATCGATCGCGCTGACCACGCCCGCGCCGTCGTCATTGGCTTGCAGGGGATGACAGGTGTGCGCCTGTACAAGGAACTCACCTGCTTCGGGGTTGGGTCCGCCCTGAGGATGGACCACGGCAGTGGCAACTTTGAATCCCTGCTGAGGATCTGTGACGAATTCCGATTTGATGACCGCGTGATATGTCTTCTCGCGTGGTAGTTTGTCGAAGGTGTTTTTCGGCAGGCAGAATCCCCAATCGCGTTCGTAGTATTTGAAAACCCAGGGAACCGCGTGCGGACGCTTCTCGTTGAAAAACAAATGCGGCTGGAGTTCTTCAAAAGTCAAAACTTTATCAACAGGTATTGAATATGAAACGATGTGAAGCGGATTGTCCTTGAAATCCACGATCCGCTTGCCATCTTCAGTTTCCAGATACGCCTCATGGACGACGTATCGCTCAGGCACCTTCCACGTCCAGACGGGAGTCAGCGGTGCATAGGTCTCGATGGTGTAATTGGACGAGTCAGGCATATACGAGCCGACGATCTCCAGCGTTTTGTCCTGGTCGTCAGAGGCGAGGGTACGATGCAGAGGGAAGAATTCTGCGAGGATGGATTTGAGGGAGGAAAATGGCTTCATTGGCTTGTTATGTAAAATTATTACTCGAGAATCTCCGAATCAAATCTTCGCATGATCGCAGGGTGTTCTTTAATGGGTGCGGCGTGCAGGGCAGAGATCAGGTCTCGTAGTCTTGGTGTCAGGATGATGAGATAACGGGTGGGTCCATGTGCTTCATAATACGAATGGAGGACTCCGGCAGGCACAAATATGGTCGTCCCTGCGGGCGCTTCCACTACTTTCTCTTTAAATCTAAAAGTAAGCGTCCCTTCGAGTACATGCCAGGCCTCATCATCCGAATGATGGACGTGCAAATAGTCAGGTCCGCTTCCACTCCATTCGTAAATATCAAATGAGCCTCCAACCGCGGAAATGAGTGAATGGCTGCCCTCCTGCGAATGTTTGCCGGGAACAATAATTGGCTCGTTCATCTCATCACTACTCCTTATTTTGTTCCTTATCAATGTAATACAACAAATGCGGATCGCGCTTCATCTCGCGCGCCGTAAACTCATAGACTTCATTTGCCCTCATCAGCTTCACATCCGCTTCGCCGATTTTTGCAGATTTGATCACACCAGCCTGCTCCATCAGCGCGCCCATTGGATCCACCTCGGTGATGACGCCCTTATCAATATCGCGCACCAACATTTCGAAGGTGTCGGTATACGTGTTGCCTTCCTCATCTGTCACCTCGCCGCTGAACTGTTTGAGGAAGCGGTACTCCACACCCTCCATTTGTTCGATGTGATGGAAGAAGGTCATGCTGTTGGTGTACGAGAGGCCTATGACCATGATCTTCCCGTCCAGGTCGCGCAGCTTCCCGAAGACGGAATCCCTTTCATAACTGCTTTTATAACGCAGGCTTCCCAGCATCTCGGCATGCTTCCCCAAAATTGCAAATGAATAAAATGGATGAAAGACCCGCTTCGCGCGCGGATCGGTCCGCACCAGCTCCGTCAGCACGCCCATCTTCGACGGCGATGTGCGCACATCCCAGGGCGCGCCTTTATTGAAGTCGAAGTTGAAGGTCGGCATGATCAGCGTTCCCTCCGCGCCGAGTACCGCCTCCAAAGCGCGGATCACAGTCTGCGGTCCGCCGTCCACTTCGCCAAATGATTTATACGAGCTGTGGACGAGCAGGGTATCGCCCTCTTCGACGCCAAGGTCGCGAAAGCCTTTCAGTAGTTTTTCGAATGTCAGCATAGTGATCTCCAGGTTACTATACGTCATTGCGAGCGCAAGCCGCGAAGCAATCTCACTCACGATGAATATTCACCAGCATCTACTGGGATTGCTTCGTCGCTGCCCTTCGTTTTCACTCAGGTCCGCTCCTCGCAATGCCATTATAGACTTCAAGCAGTTTACCAAAATTCTTCTTCCAATCCGCCTTCTGCTCGGCGGTTTTTCGTGCTGCTTCGCCCATCTTTGCAAAAGATTTGCGATTCTGGATCGCATTCAGAATCTTTTGGGCAAGATCGTCTGCATCCCCATCGCGAAACAGCCAGCCATTGACCCCGGTCTCGATCCACTCCTTGTTGCCCGGGATATCCGAGACGAGACAGGGCAATCCGCTTGCGAGTGCCTCCATCAACGTCACGGACGAGCCGTCCACGTGCGAGGGCGAGATATAAAGGTCTGCCATGTGATACCAGCGAGGCAGGTCCTTCTGCCCGACATGTCCTCCAAAATGGACTCTGTCCATCACGCCGCCGTTCATCAAAATCTGACGAACCTTTGTGCCTTGCGAGCCCCCACCCAACAGGATGAGATTGACACCAGGCTGCACACCTGCCACCCTGACAAATGCCTTTGCCAGTACGTCCACACCGTAGATCGGTTCCCAGGCGCGGCTGCAAAAGAGTGTGACCGATTTCCGATTTTCGACTGACGATTTACGATTGTCTGCATTTCTGGCAGTAAAGTATTCTATATCTGTTCCCCAGGGGAAGATCACTGTTTTTTGCGGATCCATGCCAAGTGCAACAGCCTTGTCACGCGAGACATTGGCATCGCTTGTGAAGAAGGCGCTGCGTTTCAACGTATAGCGCGTCACCCACCGCATCCAGGCGCTTTTGTCCGCGTCCATGACAAGATCGTAACCCCATGACATCCCCAGGATTGGACGGAATCCACTCAAGGCAGCGAGAAACGCGCAATTCTGGATCGGACCTGCGTGAATGAGGTCAGGCTTGATCTTTCGGGTCAAACGGCGAAGATCAATGGTCAGCCGAGGAATGTCACGCCAGCGAAATTCTCCCTGCCCACCTGCCCAGGGGATTTGTTGTATATTTTCAGGGAGAGGCCTGTCCTCCGTCTGACGTTTATTCGCTTCCAGTTTCAAAAAGAAAATTTCATGCTCCGTTTTTGACAAAGAGGAAAGGAAGCGGTAATCGTGAGGAGTGTAGTTCTTGCTGAAATAAATGATTTTCAAAGTTGCATGTTCCAGGTCACAAGCTCCAGGTGTTAAGGAACTTTTGATGAAGGACGACGTGGGTTTTTGAGAATGCCTTGTTTCAAGCCGCCGATAAGCGCCTTGATCTTTTTAGCTTGTTCGTAATGGGTTTTGAAGGAATCTTCTTTGATATATTCCACGTCCAATGCTGTATAAAGCAGGGATTGGACTTCAACAGCCGAACGGCGGGCAAAGCCAGGAAAACGAGCGAATTCAAGAGTTGATTCACAATCAAACTCTTCAGCGATATTCGCCATGGCTGATACGCTTGCACGCTGAATCTGATCTCGCATCCCAAAGTCTTTTGACAGTGCGCCAACTGAAGTCATCTTGTAAATCATCTTCACCAACTTGCGCGCTTCCTGCCATGCGATTAGATCTTCAAACCTGGTTATCGTAGCCATTTTCTCTCCTTTGGCGTGAAGTCAGGTAGGGAAAATCAACACTAACTTGAAACATGGAACCTGAGACATGGAACTCTATACACCCAAATCCGTCCATCTCAATTCCTGTCCATACTTGAAATCGTGGAGCGCCTTCGTACCCATGACGTTTTCGATCTGGTCAGGTTTGATCGCGCCCATCGTGGCGGGACGAAGCACGTCGATCATATCGCGGGTGAAGACCTCGCCAGCCTGAATGTCTCGCGCCGCACGCAAACAGCGACGCTGCACGATTTGTGTCTCCTGCTCATTCCCCGCGATGAATTTGTCAGCGGAGCCCAGGGCGCGTTCGAGCAGGCGCGTCTCTTCGACCATCCGCGCCCATTTATCGGGGTCCATCGCGAACTTGTGATCGGGACCTTCGCGGTCGTTGCTGTCCGTGAAGTGACGCTCGATGACGCGCGCTCCCAGCGTCACCGCGCCGAGGACCGGGGCGACGGCATGGGTGTGGTCGGAGAGTCCCAGGATCACATCTGGGAACATCATCGCGTACGTCTTCAACACATTGATATGCAAATGGTCATAGTTGTCCGGGCTGGCGGTGTAGTTGGTATTGCATTGCATTAACACGAGCTGCTTGTTGATCTTCAGGATCGCATGGACAGCCTTCTGCACTTCACCGATCGTGGATGCGCCTGTCGCTACAAAGAACGGTTTGCCCTTGCTCGCCATTCGCTCCAGCGCTTCGATCCAGTTGATTTCACCGGAGCCAGCTTTATAGACAGGTACATATGGGTCGAGGAAATCGATTGCGTTGAAATCATACGGCGATGAGAAGTAGTCAATGCCCGCTTCCTGGCACTCCTCCATCAGCGTCATGGTCCACTCGAAGGGAATGGACGCGGCACGATAAACATCCACGACGGATTTCTTCCACGTCGCCTGGTGGCTGACCTGAGAATTCATGTGCGAGAAGCCGTAGTCTGAGACGATCTTCGGCGCATCGAAGTTCTGAAATTTGGCGGCATCCGCCCCCGCTTCTTTCGCCAGGTGGATGAGCAGTTTTGCCCGCTCCAGGTCACCATCATGGTTGGCAGCAACATCAGCGATGAAATAGGTCGGGTGGTTCAGACCAATGGTTCGATTTCCAAATTTGATTTCCATTTTGTTCTCCGATACAAGGGTTTAGAGCAAGTACGAATGTTTCTCATTTGCTATTTGAGCTAAACCGGCAGGTTACTCACATCTTCAAGATTCTTTTCATTCATTAAAATCGAAAGCTCATGAACCAATCTGCGAATATTCAGATGCACAGGAAGAGACAAGGATTCATGGAATGGGATGATCCATTTCACCAAGGTGTATGCCCCCTCCCCCAACTTCCCTGAATAGACGAGCGGCCTAAGTTGGTTTTTCAAATCTTCCCAATTGCGGGATGGTTCAAGCATATCAGCAAAGCGCAGACACCAGCAGAAGGATGGTGATAAAGCGGCTCCATCACCAAAGTACGAGTGCCGCGAAATCGTATCCAGAACAATTGGATCTGTGATCCCCAATTCCTGTGTGATATAACAGGCACTTACTGGACCATGAAGAAATAATGGATGCTTATCGTATTCCGTACGAAGTGAAATGCCATTTTTGTTTGCCAATTTTATTAAATCGTCCGCTGCAAGTTCTTTTGCACTATCGTGCAGGATACCAGCGATCACGGCTGTCGATTGATCCAGGCCATAAAGAGGAGCGAGTTCGCTCATCACATCCATAACTCCCAGGGAATGCTTGAATCTTTGAGGTGTTAATTCGTGTTTTACAAATCGAATGCACTGATCAACATCAACACCTATAAATTCCACACTCACCTTCCAATCCTGCCCAAATGCGTATTTTGAAATGCATCGGGATATTTCAGCCCATAACCGAAGACGCGGTCGAAGCTGGAGTGACCGAGCAGGAGTGTCCCCGCGAACATCAGCCACGGAATCAATAGCAGAGCGCCCAAAATATAAAGCGCCACCGCAAGCCCCTTGTGGTGGACCAGGTTATAGGTCCAGGCGCCGAGGCGGGGATTCGCCAGGTATCCGACCATGCTCAAGTCGGGAGCCAGGAACAGGAGCGCGTACGTACCCCATCCGTACTCCAATTCCGAAAAAAGGAAAAGCGCAAGCACAAATAAAAAGAATTCTTCTAGCTTGAGAATGTTTTTCATGTGGATAATCCTGTGGATAAAAGTTGGGAAACTGTGAGTAATCTGTTCATAATCATGCTGCAAATATGACCTACAGTTGTTGATAACTCCTGATTTTCTGTGGATAACCCTGCTGGAACTGTGTATAAAACCCATCCAAACCCGTGGAAAAGGAGGGGATTTCGCATCCCAGATCTGTTGACAGTTTGTGGACAGACAGCCATAAATTGTGGGAACGTTTGGCGGTCAGGCTGGACGCTTCGACCGATTGCGGCGAAATGAGGCTTTCCCGCAGCCCAAACCTGCGCGCCACTTCCACTCCAAACTGATACTTGTTGATCGCCTGCGCGCCGACCACGTGATACAGGCCGCTCAGGTTGTTCTCGAGCATGGCGATCAGGATTTGGCTCAAGTCGTTTACCCACATTGGGCAAAAGATGACATCGGTGAAGCCATTGACGTTTTTCCCCTCGCTCAGATTGTTGAAAAAGAACTCGGACAGACTCCTGCGTCCGCCCAGTGACCAGCCGAAGAAATTGACCCTGGCGATGACCGCCTGCGGGTTGACGTCCAGCACGGCGCGCTCACCATCGAGTTTCGTCCGGGCATAGACACTCTGCGGATTCGGTTCCTCCTCCTCCACGTAAGCGCCTTCCTTCGTGCCGTCGAAGACAGCATCAGTAGATAGATGAACAAAATGAATGCTTCGCCTTTCACAAAGAGTAGCGAATATTCCAGGTATTTCAGCATTGAGCCGATGTGCCTTCTCAGGATAAGATTCGCATTCATCCAAGTTTGCCAAGGCAGCTGTATGAATAACTGCATCAGGACGAGTTTCCTCTAAAAGCCAGTTATCCATCACAGTTGAAATGTCGGAACCAAGAAAATCCATACTAACAGTGTCAAAAGGTGTACGCTTTAACTTGCCGCGATCCACACCAATGACTTCATGCTCGCGCATGGCATCCAGGGCGAGGTTGATTCCAAGTAGTCCGCTGACGCCGGTGATTAGAAGTTTCATCTGTCAAGTGTCAGTGCCAGGTTACGTGAAACCTGGCGCCGATTTTTATCCTTCCAGTTTGCCCTGCTTGAACAACTCTTCGAACGGTTCGACAAACTCCTTGATGCCGTCCACGTCCAGCCATTCCGTGTTGGTATCGCTGGAATAGCGGTAGCCTTCGGACAGGCTTTTGCCTCTGTCCTTCCATGAATAGCCGAACCAGCTCGCTTCGGCAGGCTGGATCACGTACATACGATCCAGTTCGACTGTGTGGCGCGCCTCGTCATCGGAGATCAGGTCTTCGTGGATCTTTTCCCCGGGACGAATGCCGATGATGTTGATCCTGGCATTCGGGACGATCGCGTTCGCCAGATCGATGACTTTTGTGCTGGGGATCTTTGGCACAAACACCTCACCGCCTTCCATCTGCTCGATGCAAGTCATCACAAAGCGGACTCCCTGCTCAAGTGACAGCCAAAAACGGGTCATGCGGTCATCTGTGATGGTGACAGCTCCGCTCGAACGCTGCTTCAGGAATAGAGGCACGACTGAGCCGCGGCTGCCCACCACGTTCCCATAGCGGACGCAGGAATAGCGGGTGGCTGTGCCTGCCGCGTAGGCATTGCTTTGAATGGTCAGCTTTTCGGCGGCCAGCTTGGTCGCGCCGTACAGGTTAGCCGGGCTGACGGCTTTATCGGTGCTGATGGTCATGACCTTTTTGACACCTGCATCCAGCGCGGCTTCGACGACATTTGCCGTCCCCATGATGTTGGTCTTGATCGCTTCCATGGGGTTGTACTCACAGGCAGGGACCTGCTTCAGCGCCGCGGCATGGACGACGATATCCACGCCATGCATGGCGCGGACCAGACGTTCACGGTCGCGTACATCGCCGATGAAATAGCGCAATGATGGATGGTCATAGCCATGCACTTTCATCTCGTGTTGTTTCAGCTCGTCGCGGCTGAAGATGATGATCTTCTTCGGTTGTTTTTCCTCCAGCGCGATCTTTGTGAATTTCTTGCCGAATGAACCGGTCCCGCCGGTGATGAGAATTGTTTTATCCTTCCAGTCCATGATTACCTCTTTGATATACCCGTCATTGCGAGGGCGTTAGCCCGAAGCAATCTCATGATATGGCAAGGAGATTGCTTCGGCGTCGCTCCGCGCCTCCTCGCAATGACAGAGCTACTTTACAGCCTCAAACAAGCCTGAATCTTTCTGAATAAATATTTTGCCTTTTTCCCTGAGTTCCTGTTCAAGTTCGATCTCAAGTTTTGCCAATTCCTCTTCAGATACTTTAGCAGCATATGTAGTTGAGAGAATAAAAGCAATGATCGGTTTGACTTCAGTCACTTGCAGGCTGTCCGGGTAATGGGAAAGAGTCACTTGTGAGAAGTATGGTTTCAACTGCTCCAGGCCATTTTCCAGGGTGAAGGGACTGCCGAACGAGACAAAGTCCGTGCCAGGGTTCACCTGCTGAATCCAATTCGAGATCTCTTTCAAGTGATCCCTGCCGATCGTTGTAGCAAATAAATAGCCTCCTGGTTTGAGGACTCGCTTGATCTCTCCAAGTCCCTTTGGGCGGTCAGGAACATGGTAGAGCATGTGATTGGCTACCACCGCGTCGAACCTCTCATCCTCAAAAGGGATGGACTGCGCGTCGATTTCCTTGAACTGGAAGGCGCGTCCAGCGACGACCAAGTTTCTCCACGCAGCGTCCAGCATCCCTGAGGAAAGATCGCTGAGGGTGATATCCCATCCAGAGGGAACGCGATCTATATTTTCCTTCCACAAATACCCGGGACCGCATCCCAATTCCAAAATTTTCGCTGATGCAGACAGTTTGAGAAGAACGTCAAACACCCAGTTCATCCAGCCATAAGGATTCGTGCTGAAGCGTTTATGGATTTCGACCCGCGCATCGAGATTGGTTGCGTCCTTGTATTGATCGGTCTTCAAATAATTCTGGTCGGTGAACTTCGACACCGTCTTTACTCTCCAATCTCTACTTTTTAATAACAATCAATGGATACTGCCCATGTTCTCCAAAGAACCTGGGGAAACGCTCTTCCAGCCGGTACACCAATCTAAGGAACGTTTTTCCACCAAACTGCGGGCGCACGAACCAGCGCATGAAACGCGGACTCAGACTGCGCCACGGGAAGATCTGATATTTCACTTCTCCATCTAACTCGTTCTTCAACCAGCGCGGCGTCATCTTCTCGACAAATGTCCCGGCCTGGTCCTCCTCGCCGCTCCAGTTCTTTTTCTTTTTGGCGGAACGCCCGCTCAAGCGCCGCGCAAGACCGATCAACGGTTCTGCCATTCGCATCAAAAGCGGATTATGCCAGCCGTTGACGACCACAGCTGATTTGCCCGTATTCAAAACACGGTTCAACTCCAGATAGGCACGTTTGTGCTCGCTCAACGGCAGATGATGGATCGTGTGCATGGATACTACACCGTCGAAGGCATTCGGCTTGAACGGCAGGCTGGCAATGTCCGCAACGGCGAACAAGCCCTTGTCCCCGAGCCGTGTGCGTGCTTCCTTCAACGCGGTGATCGAAATATCTGCACAGAGACGATAGCGATAGCTTTCAGAGTACGTCAGATATTCGGGCCACTGCACAGGGCCTGAACCGGCGTCGAGCAGGATGTTGCCTGTGGGAGCCAGATGTCGTTTCACCCGCATATGACATTTATGGATGTAATCGCGCGAAACAGGACGCAGGTCTTCATAGCGGGCATTCTGGTACAACCCATCCCCCACCTGAGACCAGCCGATCTGATCGTAAAACTCACGAACTTGCTGCTTGGTGTTTTCTGCCATATTATTCGCTGTAACTCGTTGGTCGAGTAGTCCCGAATGTTCTTTGAGGGACGTATCGAGACCAACAGCATTGGTCAACATAAAATTACTTCAATCACTTGTGGTCTCGATACGACGGCGAAGAACACACCGCCTACTCGACCACCAAACCCTACTTCCACGTAAACGGCTCGCCAACCAGAAACTTGAACGTATCTCCAAACTGCGCTATGCCTTCTTCGCTCAATACTTTTTTGACAGGCCAGACCTCCAGGTCATCCCAGAAGTTCATCAAGCGCCAGGGAAAAGGTCGTGGATATTCGAAGAAGAAACGATAGGCATAGTTCCAGGCTCTGGCAATTTGTTCTTCGCTCAGACGGTGTGCAGGCAGATCAGCCAGGGCTTTTTCAAGGGTGGCAAAATACTCTTCCCACGAGTTCGGATCAATCGTGAAGCCGCGGCCGCGGTAATGCGTTTCTCCACAGGAAATGACAGGGATGCCATTCATAGCTGTCTCAACACCAACCGTCGTCGTATATGCCAGTCCCAGATTCGCGATCTCGATCAGGTCATAGGTGTTGACGTTATCCAGTGCGCCGATCACGTGGATGTTGCTGGGGATTTCGGGCAGCGCCTCGCGAACCACCTTCCCCATGGATTTTGCCTGCGGGACAAGCCTCTCACCCGGATGGACTCGGATCACTAATTGGACATCCGGCCGTTTCGCAAAATACTGGACCGTGCGCGTGATCCACTCGCTCATCGACTCAGCGAAGATATTTCGCCCCAGCGTGAGGCTATCCCCGAGGACGTTCGCGGCGAGCAGGACAACCGGGCGGTCATCCAATCCCAGCGCCTGGCGCGTCTGTTCCGCACCCTGCGCCGAGACGTATTGCCACAGGCGCTTCGACTTCCCCCAGACGCGCGCACCGCGACGGGCATTCTCCAGATCGGCCAGGCGCTCGTACATTTCATCCGTCATGGGCAGGCTGCCGCGCGCCTCGACAAGATAGTCCGTGTCCTGCCGCATAATGGACGTGTTCTGCGCCAGCCAGATCTGCTCGCGCTGATCGTTGAATTCAAATGTAACAGCAGGAATGTTCAAATAGCGCGCAACGCGGAAGACAATCCCCATCTCGAGGATCAAGCCATTCGGGATGAGAACGACATCCGGTTTGTGAGTCTGCATCCATTCGAGGGCGGCGAGGGCTGCGAAGGTGTTGCGCTTAATACGCAGATCATAAGGCGCGCGATCTTTGGGCGTGTCTAGATCCACTTCTTCGCGCATCAGCGTGTACTGCGCATCCCACAGCGAGACCTCCTCCACGTCCGCTTGCAGGGCAGCCGGTAAAACGGACGCAAGTCGAAGATCCAGAAAAGAGGCGTGCTGAACGAATGAAGCCAAGGCTGAGAGGGCATCCCGTGTGTGCAGGGCGCGTTGTCGCTGGGTCAGCCGGTCCATTTCCTTGTGCCACTCGGAATATGGCAGAGTCATCAGTGTGACTTTATGACCCAGTCCCGCAAGCGTGAGGGAAAGATAGGCAGCCTGTTCGATCCAGTAATGGAGTGTGGCGAAGAATAGAATATTTTTGCCTGCAGGTGCTTTTTCGATGAACGGTTTCACCTGCTCGACCGCCTGCGGCAAAGAATTTTGCAATCGCGAAAGATTGTAATGGTCTTTACGGGCGCGGTTCTTTTGGCGGAGCGTGTAATCCAGCTCTGCGGCGAGAGGCAGTTCGCCAATGAAATTGCGGAGGGAGGTTTTGTTGAGCATA
>DATFET010000176.1:0-19311 GCA_035250835.1 Anaerolineales bacterium | reverse complement strand
TTCATCCGCCAGTTCACTGGAGGTGGCGATATCGTGCGTGATCAGGATGAAGGAGGTGCCCAGTTCATGTTTGATGCGCTTGAGCACGTTCATGATGTTGGCTTGCGTGAGCAGGTCGAGGGCCGAGGTCGGCTCATCGAGCACGATCAGGCTCGGGCTGGTCACGAGCGCCATCGCCAGCGCGACGCGCTGGCGCATCCCGCCGCTGAGTTCAAACGGGTAACGGTTCAAAAAGTCCTCGGGCACACCCACATGCTGGAACATGCGCCGCGCCAGCTTGAGGGCTTCGTCCTTTTTGATACCCAGATGGACCATGGCAGGCTCGGCAACCTGGTCCCCCACCTTCATGACAGGGTTGAGCGAGTTCATCGCCGCCTGAGGGACCATGGAGATCTGCGCCCAGCGTACATTCTGGCGGAACTGCTCCTCGTCGTACGTCATCACATCCGTGCCCTGCAGATACACTTTGCCGCCATAGGATTCGACATTGCGCGGCAGCAGACGCAGGATGGCTTTGGCGAGCGAGCTTTTCCCGCAGCCCGATTCACCCAGGATGACCACCGCCCGGTTGCTGTCGAGCTCGAAATCGACACCATCCACAGCCTGGACGGTTCCGTTATTGGTTTTGAAATGCAATACAAGGTCTTCGATCTGCAATAGTTTCTCTGCGGTTGGACTCATACGTCCCTCAGTTTCGGGTTGAAGATGCGGTCCAGGGCAAAGCCGAGCATGGCAAAGCCCAGACCGGTGATCATGAGTAAAGTGGCTGGCTCGAGAATCCAGTAGTAATAGCCGCGATAGAGGGCGCCGTTGGTATTGGCGTCGTTGATGATCTTGCCCCAGGTCGGCAGGACGGGGTCACCCAGGCCAAGCAGGGCCAGGGAGGCTTCGAGAAACACGAACGCCGGGACGGCCGAAACCAGGGTCGGGATGAGCAAGGGGATCATGCGCGGGATCAGATACAGGAACACGATGCGCGGGCTGCTGGCGCCGTAGGCCCGCGCCGCCTCGATGTACATCGACTCCTTCACCTGCATGAAGGTCGAGCGGTAAGCGATGATCGAGCCGGTGAAGATGCTCAGCAGGATCGTCGTCCCCAGCATGACCCAGATGCTGCGCGAGTAAAACGTGCCCACCATGATCAGAATGGACAGGAAGGGCAGAACGATGTTGACCTCGGTAATACGCTGGATGAGCTGGTCGAACCAGCCGCCGTACCAGGTGCCCAGCGCGGCAATGATCATGGTCAGGACGGCAGTGCCCAGAGCGGCGAGCAGTCCGAAGGCGAGGGCAACCGGCGTCCCCCATAGCAGGGGAACCATCAGATCGCGGCGGGCCTGATCCGTCCCCGCCAGACCGTAGACCTGACCGTGAAAAACAAATTCCGCATCCAGGGTCGACTCGGGCTCGAAGGTGGCGCCGCTGAGCAGGAGCTTGTACTCTCCTTTTACGATCTCCCCCGTCTCAGGATCGGTGAACAGTGCGGAGATGACATCATCTGTCCGCAGCTTGGTCTTCAGCTTCTCATCCTGGGCAAAGCGATAGGTCTGTTTCTCGCTGACAGCCATATTTGTCAGGCGGATCGTCCTGCCATCCGGTGTCTCCCACTCGGCTGAGATGAAAGGCTGCTTCTCCTGGAACGAGGACGTGAGGTAGAGAATCATGTCCTGAGGCAGGTAGTCGGAATTGAACGTGAACGGATACGTTGCGGTGATCGTCGAGGTGTCTTCCGCGCCGCTTGTCACTTCCTTGGGGAGGGTTCCATCGGATGTTTTGACGGCGAAGGATTCGGCGTATTTTTTTCTCGAGAAGAGATTGATCCAGGACGGCGCGGCAAATTTGGGGTTCTGGTACCAGACCTCTTCGCCCCCGCGCCACATGCGGATCGCCTCGTTATAGGGAATGGTGACCACCGCATAGACTGCGACTGCCACCAAAGCCAGGATCACCAGGATTCCCATCACCGCAGATGGATATTTCCACAGCTTTTTTAGGAAGTTTCGAAAAGCCTTCATAGCGCTACCTGCCCACCTTGACGCGCGGGTCTACCAGGGCATAGATGAAATCAAGCAGGAACACGGTGATGGCCAGCAGGTAGGCATAAATGATCGTGGAGCCGACGATAATCGGAGTGTCATACAGACCGATAGCCTGGTACAGAGTACGCCCCAGCCCGGGCCAGAGGAAGACCGTCTCCGTGATCGTGGCGCCTGTCCACAAGGCGATGATCAGCAGGGCAAAGTTGGTGATGATGTTTGGAAGCGTGGGGCGCAGGACATATTTGCGCTCCACATCGCGGGAAGGCAACCCCTTTGCTTTCGCCATTTCCACGTAGTCTTCACTTGAGTAGATCAGGAAAAATGTGCGGTAGTTGTAGATGCTGAGGAAGAAGGCGCTGATGATCAGCGAGACGGCCGGCAGGATCATGTGCTTCGCCAGGCTGATGGAATAATCGATGGGGTTGGAGGGCGGCGGTGAATCCACCATGCCGCCAAAGGGAAGGATCTTCAGGACAGAGGCAAAGATCAGGATCAAAAAGATGCCATAGAACCAGGGCGGCACGGCGGAGGTGGGTGAAAAGGCTACGACCAGCTTATCCCAGAAATTGCCATAGCGGCGCGACAGGTTCAATGCAATAAAAACACTCGAGAAGAACAGGAAGAGCTGTGAAGTCCCCATCAGCAAGAGCGTGGGAGGCAGACGCTCCAAAAGAATGAGGCGGACCTGCTTCGAGCCGCTGTCACTGGTCATGTTGATGGCGCGGCCCAATCGCAGGGTCAGCGCATTGGTCAGAAAACGAAAATTGCGGACGGCAATAGGCACATTCAGGCCCATGCGCTCCTCCTCCAGGGCAATCGTATCCTGGATCAGCTTTTGGCGGACTTGCGGATCCATTTGGCGGGCCGAAGGATTTGCCGCAATCGTCTGGGTCACACGTTCGCGGATCTCGCCCTTCATGATCTGGTCCACGTATCCGCCCATGTTGGCGATCAGGATCGTCAGGTAGATGCCGACGATCACTGTGATGATCAGTGTCGCGATCCGAGTGGAGATATATCTGGAGACACGTAGAAAAGTGGTGTTGCCGAGCGGTTTTTTTTCCGCTGCCTGATCAGAGGGTGTGTTGGTCACGACTGCCATACTGCCTCGCAATCCTGGGATGGAAGGAGGTGAGGCGCGCCTCACCTCCTTCTGCTCCATTACAAATGTGATTTACGGAACGACCACGAAATCCAAAGACGAAAAAGCAGGAATTGCCACAGGGATGGGTACCGCCACAGCTTCGAGCCTGGCCGAACCTGTCGGCAGATCGGAAGTGACCTCCGCACCGAGAGTAACCTGGTACAAGCCGTCTCCGACTGCCTCGGCATCGCCAACATTCACGGCTACCCCTGAGGCGTCATAGAGAATATATTTCACACCCTGCAGGTCAGATTGTGGATAAGGCTGATCCTTGAGGTTGACGATGATGTCAAAAACCGCTTCGCTGCCAACCTGCACCTGTCCCGGACCGTCGACGATGGTCGCCGCAAGACTGGGCTCGCTGAACTGCTGCCAGCGGTCAGCGGTATCCGGGAAGTCGGCAAAGTGCTTCAAGACGAGGGATTTCTCGGTTGTGAAGACCTGGTCCAGATAATACGGGCCGGTCCCGAGCCAGAAATGGCCGTGCTCATCGTACCAGTTTCTGAGATTCGCATAACGCTGGTCGGCCTCTTCCTGGGTAATGTACTGGCCCAGGGTCGGCTCAAACGGGATATGGGACTCGCCCGCCGCCTGGTCCAGGTACTTGTCCAGGATCTCCAGGCTCGGACCGCCCACCCAGCTGGTGTTCTCGATCTGGGCATCGTCGGCCTTGGTCTGGGTGTAGGCCAGCTCACCGTTCGCTTCAGCAAGGTTCGAGACCGCCAGGACCGGCCAGCTGTTCTCTCCGGCCAGGCCGAAGGGAGATAACGGCCAGATCGGTGTGATATTTAACTCGGCATCCGAGTAATAGGTATCATTGTAGGCTTCGATCGTCAGCGGGTCGGTGGAGGTGATGCGGTAGCCTTTGAACGCCTCAAGCCCGGCGTTGACGCTCAATGCCAGGGAGGGGTCATACAGAGCGCTCTCTTCCTTTCCAGGATCAAAGCCCTGGATCATGGACATGACGAAGTCACCCACCGAGATGGGGCTGCCATCGTGCCATTTGACGGTTTCGAACAGGTCATCGGGATAGACGACCACGCTCTTGACGTTGGCGGTCAAACCCTCGGGGAACTTCTCAGCCGCGCTGATGAACCGCTGTTCCGCCGCGTCCCAGTCCACCCAGGCATCTTCCGGTACCTGGACCTCTGCAGCCGTGTTGACAGTCAGCCAGTCCAGAGTCTGGTTGATCGTCAGTCCATCCTTGTAGGTCAATTCTGCGCTGGCGATGCGCTGTGGGTAGGGCAGACCCGTATATGGATCTGCCATCAGGCCGCCGCCGCCGACGATATTGGAATTGCCATGCGTTGTCATGCGCATGATGAATGCATCCCAGACCCAGTTGCTGCCGGCGATCGAGTTCCAGGGCTGGGTGAAGAGATCGTTTGTGCCGATCTTCAGCGTGCCGCCTTCCTGATCGACAAAACGCATGTTGTAGGGGATCACATTCGTGGATTCAGGGCCGGTGGCAAGATCGTATGTGATCTGGACGTTACTGTTGTAGGGCGCGTATACTTTCTGTTCGATCGTCCACACAAACAGTGAATCCTCCAGAGAAAGCTCGAGCGCGCGCGCCATCATTTCGAGGCGCTGTTCCTCGGAGGAATAATTGCCCTGCGCCAGGTCATCGCCAAGCTTCTGGAATTCCGGATCGGACACATTGGAAATGTAAGGCTCGGCGGCCTGGATACTGGTATTCAGATAAGACTGCTGAATGTTGGCGGCTTCATTCCGCAGTGTGCCCAGCCCCGAAGGGATATAGCCGGCCGTGTACAAGTGCCACTGCCCGTCTGCGGCGGTTGTCCCCTGCCAGATCGGGAAGGCTTCCGAAGAGGTCTTGTACTGGCGGTCGACCGTAAAGCCGACCTTTTCCAATTGGTTGGCAACATAATCGCCCATGGGCAGGCGTGTGCCATCGCCATCGGAGCGGATCAGGAAGATCAGGCTGATCGGCTGGCCGTTGAACTGCCATTTTCCGTCCTCACCGAGTTCCGCACCCATGGCGGTCATTTCTGCGTCTATGATCTCTTTGGCGGCTTCCTCATTAAACGCATACTTGGCTTCCAGCGCCCGGGCTGTTTCGATCAGGTTAGTGTATTCGATCAATTGGGTGGTAATGGGCAGGAACTTCGGCAGGGAACCGCCTGCAAAAATCTCCTGGTTGATGTAGCTGCGGTCGATCAGGTAGTTCAAAGCCTCGCGGATCTTGCGATTCGAGAACGGATTCAACTGGGCGGTATCGGTGAAAACCGCCGGGTTGAGGCTGATGCCGTAGTACCCGCCAAGCGCCTCAGAGTGGGGAAGCCCTGCTTCCTCAATGGCCGGCAGGTCACTCGACGCCAGGTTGAACGAATAGAAGTCGATCGCGCCGGCCTGGAGCTGGGAAATGGCCGAGTCGCCGGCTACCACCGAGACATCGATCTCATCCAGCCAGCCGCCGAGACGGTCGGTTGGCTCTGCAGTGGGAGCATCGGTGGGTGCTTCCGTAGGCGCCTCTGTGGGCGACTCGGTCATCGCCGGTTCTTCGGTCTGTGCACCGGGCGGCTCTGTGGCGGTGGCAGCTTGAGGCGCGCAGGCTGCCAGCGCCATGCTCACAACAACCAGCAGACTCACAAGATAATATAGATGTTTGATTTTCATCTTCTCTCCTTGAATAAAATGGACTTGGTTTTGGAAGGCATCCTCACTCGTTCTCCAATAACTTCACCTCCTTCATTCCGGGCATTTTGAGGTCGTCTGAAATGGCTCCGCACCCCTTTTCAAGTTAGTATCCGGAAGCCTTCATCCTGTATTTATGCGACCTGCATATAATGGAGGGAGGCGGACAACCAGGTTGCGTAGCCCCGGCTTCCGCCTCTCCTTCCGTTTGGATTGCTTTCGTGAGGAGAATTTGTGAAAGCAAAGCAGATTACACCGTGCTGCACGGATCATGGAATCTGAAGACAGGGTTTTAGTTCTGTCTCCGGATAGGCTGTAGTGATCCATAAAACGGTGGGCAGACTAATCTGACCTCATGATACGTTCATCAAAAGAATTAAGTATCCGTCTGCAAACGTGTTTCGACCCCGGCAGGATGACGATTTATACTCCCTCTTGTAGAAGCACAAGGCCAGACATTTAAACTCTCGAGCGGCGTATAAAAACCCCTCCTGAGAGGGGTATGGAAACCATTTATTTGTCCAATAAAATGAGCCTGAGATGGACTATACTGTGAAAAAGAAATAATAGATGAAACAATCGTTTACCCGTTATTGGGGACTCATTCTCAGCTTTACCCTGGCAGCCTGTGCGGGACTCAGCACGCCTCCACCCCAGCCCGAAGCTGCTGCCGCGCCGACCAGCCCTGTCTCGGCTCCGGCCCGCGTGTCCCCCCGCTCCCTCCCACAGGTCTGTGACTGCTTCCTCCGCTTTGACCATATCAGCATCGAGCAGGGACTGTCGCAAAGTTCCGTGCGCGTGATTTTTCAGGACAGCCGTGGTTTTATGTGGTTCGGCACTGAAGATGGATTAAACCGTTACGATGGCTACAATTTCAAAATTTTCAAGCCAGACCCCGATGTTTCAAGCAGCCTGAGCGACCGCTATATCACAGCCATCCTTGAAGATCATGAAGGATACATCTGGATCGGGACACGACTGGGCGGTTTGAACCGCTACGATCCGCGCACCGAGCACTTTACACGGTATCTGCACGATACTGACAATCCATTGAGCCTGAGCGATAATCATGTCAACGTCCTGTACCTGGACCGCGATGACCGCCTTTGGGTCGGTACGGGCAATGGGCTGGATTTGCTGGACCGCGCCAGCAATACCTTTAGCCACTACGTATATAACCCATCGAAGCAGGAAGGCATTACCGGTAAAAATATCTCTGCCATCTTTCAGGATAGCCGCGGACGATTCTGGATCGGCACCACCGCGGGCGGGTTGAACGAGTTCGATCCACAGGATGGCACGTTCGTTCCATATCAACACAATGAGACCAACGAGAACACGATCAGCAACGATTCGGTGACTGCGATCGTTGAAGGACGCAACTCCTCGCTCTGGATCGGGACCCGCGACGGCCTGAACAAGTTCGAGCCGGATGCCGGGCGTTTCACGCGTTTTCTTCATTCGGATATTGACAAGCAAAGCGTTGCAAGCAGTACGATCACGGCTCTGAATTTCGACAGCACCGGCAACCTGTGGGTGGGCACGTCTGACGGGCTGGACCGCTTCATTCCCATCGGGAACCGTTTTCTCCATTATCGAAATGATCCCACGTATTCAAAGAGTCTCAGCTATGATTCGATCCTGTCCATTTATGAGGACCGCGGCGGGATTCTATGGTTTGGCACCTGGGGAGGCGGGGTCAACAAATATGACCGTCAGCGGGACAAGTTTGCCTATTACCGCCACGACCCAAATGACCCGCATTCGCTCAGCGCCAATCTCATCCTCCCCATCCATGTCGATTCAGATGGCTATGTCTGGATCGGAGCCGGTGACGAGGGCCTGAACCGTTTTACTACGTCGACCAAACAGGTGCTCCACTTCGGGCATAACCCCGATAAATCGAACAGCCTTATCTCGGACGAGGTCCTTTCCATTGATCATGATATAGACGGGATGATATGGCTGGGCACTGCCAATGGGCTCGACCGATTTGATCCGCGTTCGTCAACCTTCAAACATTATCAGCGCAACCCGGATGACCCCACTACCCTGAGTGCCAACCGTGTATTCGACGTCCATGTGGATCGTCAAAACAATGTGTGGGTGGGCACTGCCAGCGGACTGGACCGCCTGGACCGGGAGTCCGACACATTTATCCGTTACAGTCCGCAGGTAGGAAACCCCAACAGCCTGAGTGGACCCTTCGTCAATTCCATTCTGGATGACAGCCAGGGCAACCTGTGGGTCGGCACGTTCGACAATGGGTTGAACAAGTTCAACCCTGAGACCAAACAATTTACCCGCTTCCTCCACGATCCGAAAGACAAGACCTCCATCAGCAATGATTCGATCCTGTCCATCCATGAAGACGCCAAAGGACGGATCTGGATCGGTAGCGCGGGAGGCGGTTTAAATCTCTATCATCCTGAATCGAATACATTCACCTATTATCTGGAGAAGGATGGCCTTCCCAACGGGGTAGTGTACGGGATACTGGAGGATGAGGAAGGCAATTTGTGGATGAGCACGAACTTTGGACTCTCGCGCTTCGATCCCGAAACAAAGACCTTCCGCAATTTCGATGAAGGCGATGGCCTGCAAAGCAATGAGTTTAATTCAAGCTCATACGCAAAAGGCGAGTATGGTGAATTTTATTTCGGAGGCATCAACGGCCTGACAGTCTTTCACCCCTCGAAAGTCATCGATAATCCGTATGTCCCTCAGGTGACGCTCACATCCCTTACCCAGGATGACGAGACGATCACAGTTGATTCGAGCGTGGAAACCATACAGGACATTACTTTGGTGTGGCCCCAGAATTCTCTTGAATTCGAGTTTGCAGCCCTGAGCTACAATCAGCCCAACAAGAATCAATATGCGTACATGCTGGATGGTTTTGACACAAACTGGCATTTCATCGGCACCAAGCGTAATGGACGATACACAAACCTGCCGGGCGGTGAATATACATTGCTGCTAAGAGCCTCGAACAGCGACGGAGTCTGGAATGAAGCGGCAGTGCCGATCAAAGTGAGTGTCATCCCTCCATTCTGGCAGACCAACTGGTTCCGTGTTCTGCTGAGCTTAACAGTGGCGGTACTGGTCGTCGGTGGATTCAGGCTGCGGACGAAGACGATCCAGGACCGCAACCGCCAGCTGGAACGTCTCGTCCGCGAGCGTACCAGCGCGCTCGAAACGCGCAATCAGGAAATCCAGGCTTTATACGAAGCCGATGAACGGATTCTTCGCAATGTGAGCTTAAACCAGGTATTTCAAACGCTGGTGGATGTGGCAGTGGATATGCTCCATGCAGACCGCAGTGTGGTCTTCGCATGGGACGAAAGACAGACGAAGGTATTGCCGCGCGTCAGCCACGGTTTTTCATCTGAAACCCTGAAAGTCCTGGAATTTGCAAAAAACGAAGGGATCGTAGGCAGGGTGCTCGAGACCGGCAAGCCTGCCATCGTGAGACAGATCGAGCTCGAAACCTTCCGCCCGGAAGTCCGCGACGCAATCCAGGCAGAGGGCATTCGATCGTTTGTGCACCTGCCCATTATTGTGGATCATAAGGTTGCCGGTGTATTCAACGTCGGCTTTACGAAGCCAAATCTGATCGGCGACGATACGATGCGGCTGTTCTCTGCCCTGACACACCGCGCCTCCATTTCGATCGCCAACATGGAGCTTTTCGAGCAGACCAAGGACCTGGCGGTGATGGAAGAACGGAACCGTCTCGCTCGTGACCTGCACGACAGCGCCAAGCAAAAGGCGTTCGCAGCGCTGGCCCAGCTTGGCACAGCCCGCGGCATCCTCAACGGACATGATAAGTCCGTCTCGATGCACCTTGGCGAAGCGGAAAACCTGGTCAGCGATGTGATCCAGGAACTGACCTTCCTGGTGCAGGAAATTTATCCCTTCGCCCTCCAGGAAAAGGGGCTGGATACTGCTCTGCGCGAATACATCTTCGAGTGGGAAAACCGCAACGATATCCTGGTGCAATTCGTCAACCGCAACGGTCATCGCCTGCCGCTCGAGGTGGAACAGGCCTTATACCGTGTGAGCCAGGAAGCGCTGGCAAATGTGGCGCGGCACAGTCATGCGCGCCGTGTGGACATGTCGCTGGTGTACGATGGAGACGCTGTGCAGCTCTCCATCGCTGACAATGGGTGCGGGTTCGATATGAATTCAAAATCACATGGCATGGGACTGCGTTCGATTCGTGAGCGCATCAGCAGCATTCACGGCACGATACAAATTCAGAGCGCCCCCGGGCATGGGACAAGACTGCTGGTGCAAGTACCAGCCAAAGACTGAGAGAGGCGACAATGGGAAACAATCATCACAACCGAATCAGCATTATGATCGTGGACGATCACGAGGTCGTGCGAAATGGCATCCGCTCCTATCTCGAAACAGTCAGGGATTTTCATGTGATCGCCGAGGCGGCCTCGGGCGAGGAAGCTGTCAAGCTGGTTTCCGAGCATATCCCCGACATCGTCCTGCTCGACCTGATCATGCCAGGCATGGACGGCGTCGAGACCACCCGCCGCATCAAGCTGATCAGCCCGCGCACACAGGTGGTGGTGCTGACCTCCTATCATGAGGATGTCCATATTTTTCCTGCTTTGAAGGCCGGGGCGATCTCCTATATTTTAAAAGACATGAAAATGGAAAAACTCGTGGAGGCGCTGCATCGCGCCGCTCAAAAAGAGGTGACTCTGCATCCCCTGGTAGCGGCGCGCGTCCTGCAGAACCTGCGAAGCGATAACAGCGATGAACAGCCTCTGTTCACCGAACTGACCGAACGCGAGCTGGACGTTCTGCGCCTGATCGCGAACGGCATGACGAACAGCCAGATTGCCGAGAAACTTGTGATCAGCGAATATACTGTTAAAGGGCATGTCAGTAACATCCTGAGCAAACTACACCTGGCAGACCGTACCCAGGTTGCGGTCTACGCCTGGCAAAAGGGCCTGGTCAACCGCGAACAGATGGGAAGAAAATAAAACAATTCTGCTGCTATAAAAAGAAACAGGAATGCGGGCGCTTTCGGCGCCCGCATTCCTGTTTTTGGGCTCATCCACAACAGAGGTTGGAGAACCGATTCACCGATTAATCCGACAAGCGGTAGAATCAGCCCTATCATGGCACTAACCCAGTCTCTTCGACGAATTATTTATCGAACGGAAAAGCTTGCGCAGCGCGTGCGTTTTGCCTCGCAATCTGCAGATCTCCCTGTTTTGCTGGGCATCTCCTTCCCAAAAAGCGGAACGCACCTGCTTGATCAAATACTGCTTGGCTTTTCAAAGGTCGCGCCTTTCTCGAAACGCCTGCACTCATTCTATGCCGAATATGAAGGGGAGAGCGGACGCAAACGCTCTCCAGAACAGGCGCTTGCCTGGCTCGATTCCCTGGGGTCAGGTGATATTGCCTCCGCCCATCTGTTCGTACGATCAGAAGCCGTTCAAAAAGTTTGCGCATCGAAATTCGTCCCCTATTTTATCTTCCGTGATCCGCGCGATGTGGTCGTATCGCACGTCTTTTACGTGACCGATATGGAGGTGCGGCATGTCCATCATGAGTATTACGCCTCCCTGCCAGATTTCGATGCGCGGCTCAACGTCAGCATTTTGGGCAGGCCGCAGGCCGGGGTGGAATTCCCAGATATCGCGGCGCGGTTCGAACCTTACCTCGGCTGGCTGGATCGGCCTGAAGTGTTAACCCTCCATTTTGAGGATCTGATCCACGACCGTGCAGCAGCGTTAACCCGCATCATGGATCATTTACTGGCCGGTACTCCGCTCTCCGCGCCCCGCCAGCGGATTCTCGACTCCCTAGAATCTTCGATTAACCCGGCGCGTTCCCCCACCTTCCGCTCGGGGAAGACAGGCGAATGGAGGCAGCATTTTACAGAAGAACACAAGCAGATTTTTAAGGAGGTGGCTGGCGATTTACTGATAAAACTGGGGTACGAGAAGAATAAGAATTGGTAGAAACTGCCCGTATCACCCGATTGCCTGTTTACGTGTTTATTTATAGACCTGTACACCTTGTCCCATGAACTGCTCCATCATTATCCGAGCTTATAACGAAGAAAACCACATTGGCCGCCTGCTGGAGGGGATTCGCCACCAAACCCTCAGGGATGCGGAGGTGATCCTCGTCGATTCGGGCTCAACCGATTCAACGGTTGAGATCGCCGAATCGCACGGCGCCCACGTGGTCAGGATCGCCGCGGATGAGTTTACGTTTGGGAGATCGCTTAATTATGGGATCCGCGAGGCGGCCGGCGAGTTCATTATCATCGCCAGTGCACATGTATATCCCGTTTACCCGGACTGGCTGGCAGCTTTGTTACATCCCCTGCAGGATGAACGAATTGCCCTGACCTATGGCAGACAACGCGCGCCTCAATCTGCGAAGTATTCAGAGAAACAAATTTTTCAGCACTGGTATCCTGAACTCGGCAGCCCTCGTCTGGATACGGTCTTTTGTAACAATGCAAATGCCGCGATCCGCAAAAAGCTTTGGGAAAAGAATCACTACGATGAAACGCTGACCGGGCTGGAAGACCTGGCGTGGGCGAAATGGGCCAGTGATCAGGGATATGAGATCACCTATGTCCCCGAGGCCGAAGTGGTTCACGTCCACGATGAGACGCCGCGCGGCGTATTTAACCGTTACCGCCGCGAAGCGATGGCATTCAAGAAGATCTTCCCTGAGTCACATTTCAGCGTGTACGACTTCGTGCGTCTGACGGCTGCAAATATTGCCAGTGATATCTGGCATGCAGCCCATGACCATGTCCTCGGGAGGAATGCTGCATCCATTTTCTGGTTTCGCCTGATGCAGTTCCACGGCACCCGCCTGGGATACCGTGAGACCAGCCTCATCACGCCTCAGTTGCGTGAAACGTTCTATTATGCAAGAAAAAGGAAAAATCAAAAAGATCCGGGGCGGGAGGTGGAGCCGATCCACTATCAAAAGTAAGGAGCGCGAGTGGGGATTTTATGTAAGGGAGTAAAGCCTGTATCCAAATGCTGTATCTAAAATCCATACATGAATTTACGGATACATGACCTTTAGCCCAGCAGGATTCATATCCACCTAAACATTGCTTAATTCATATCTCAGAACACAATTGTATGGTTAGCCGACAGGGTCCTTTTTACAAGTAAAGCTCAAGGGATCCAATTTTATAAAAAGGAGAGAGATATGAGAAAAGTTACGATTCTGGGCGGGTTATTAATTTTGGTATTGGCGCTGGCTGCCTGTGCACCGTCAGCTGCTACCGAAGCCCCAACCCTTTCCGTGCCAGTGACGGGAGATACAGAGACTCCCGAAGTTCCCACAGTTGAGGCAACTGCCGAAGTCGCGACCGGAACAGCGACGTCTGAGCTGCCAGTGGTCTCACCCACTGTAGATGCCGCGGCAGGAGCTGGAGTCACTATTGACACATCAACCAGTGCGGGCGCGAGTGAACCTTTCCTGGTTGACCAGGCCGGCCGCAGCCTGTATCTATTCACCTCTGACACCCAAAACAGTGGGATGAGCACCTGTGCTGCCGACTGTTTGGCTCAGTGGCCGCCTGTGATCGTCACGGGCACGCCCCAGGCTGGCACAGGTGTGGATGCGACCCTGCTGGGTACCCTCACCCGCGAGGACGGTACGATGCAGGCAACCTATAATGGCTGGCCGCTCTATTACTATGTCAATGACCTGGCCCCTGGTGACATGAGCGGACAGGCTATGGGCGGAGTCTGGTACCTCGTTTCTGGCAGCGGTAACGCGATCCAGCAGTAGAAATCAGTACGTCAAAGTCCAGGGACCTCCTGTCGCTTGACAGGAGGTCCATTTTTTTTAACACAAGCAGATGTATAAACGATGCAGCCGACTTCGGAGGATTTGTCTGGAACATTACAGGGAATTTGGACGTTTAAAGGGTTGTCAGTTATGTAATGGAGAAGTGAATGATTACCAAATATTTCAAAACTTTACTGGTGCCGATTTTGGCGCTGATGACCATCCTTGCCTGTGGTCCTTTTGCGGCAGCCACCCCCCAACCGGCCGCGACCCTGAATGCTTTATACACCTCTGCTGCCCAGACATTGGATGCGATGTCCACGCAGGGCTCGAATACTGTCACAGCACTGCCATCCTCAACTGCGACCTTTACCCTCGCAACGGTCACGCCGCTTGCAATCCAGACCAACACAACCGTGCCGCCTCTTCAGCCAGTCACCCGCTGTGATGCAGCCTCATTCATTAGTGACGTGACCTACCCGGATGGCTCAGCAGTCGCTCCGGGCAGTGCCTTCACCAAGATATGGCGGGTGAAAAATACAGGCACCTGCACCTGGAACTCTTCCTATAATCTCGTGTACGTGGGCGGAGAGAGGTTTGGCGCATCGAATGCGGTCTCGGTCCCGGGCAGCGTTGCCCCCGGACAGACGATTGATCTTCCAGTCAATCTAACTGCGCCAACCCGAGGCGGCAGCTACATCGGTTACTGGAAGCTTCGCAACCCCTCTGGAACTGTTTTTGGCGTGGGACATGGAGATGCCAGTGTTTATGTGGATGTCAGGGTCGCCGGCTATACCGTCACGGCTTATGATTTGCTCGCCAACTATTGTGAAGCTCAATGGAGTAACGGATCAAGTGACCTGCCCTGTCCCGGCTCGGAAGGCGATGACAGGGGATTTGTGATCGTACTGAGCTCACCAAAGATGGAAGACGGAAGATCCATTGGCAATGGTCTGCTCACCTATCCCGAGAGAGCAACCGACGGCATAATCACGGGCAAATACCCCAACTTCCAGGTCGAGAACGGGGACCGTTTCCAGACGTCCATCGGTTGCCTGGACAAAGCCAATGACTGTGACATGATTTACCGCCTGCAATACCAGATCGGGAATGGTTCCATACGGACTCTGGGTCAGTGGCGTGAGGTATACGAAGGCGATTACTTCAACATTAACGTAGACCTGTCCGTCCTGAGCGGTGACAGGGTCAAACTCATATTGACCGTGCTCGCCAACGGCTCTTCGCATGAAGATTATGCGCTTTGGATCAATCCACGCATCACGCGCCTGAGCTCCCAGCCGCCTACTTCAACCTTCACCCCAACCCAGGTGTCGACCGGAACTGCCACCTCGACGGCGACCGCCACAGCTACCTTTACCGCCACTGTCACTCCCACTGATACGCCGACTTCCACTGAGACCCCCACGGCTACCAAGGGTCCCTAGTCCCTGATTTTCGTTGGCATACTGCTGTGCAGTATAATAATGCTGGGAAGATTACGGATTGCCGCATAATAATCCAGGCTGATCTTGATCAGCCAACGGCAAAAATAATCTTTCCAGCATTACACTTGACCGCAACTTCACGGAGGTAAACTTATGTTCGTTCGAAAATCCATGCGACAGGCTGTGCTGAACCTGGCGATTGCGGCCGTATTGATGACAGCTTGTTCCATGGGAGCTACTCCCGAACCCACAGTGGATGTCGATGCCATTAACACTGCCGCAGTGGCAACCGCCATGGGACAGCTTTCCGCCCAATTCACACAGACAGCCCTGGCCGGGCCCTCTTCCACATCCCTTCCGACCAATACGGCGCTTCCCCTTCCCACGTTCGCACTCCCAACGGCAGGAGCCGGCACTCCAGTCGCCACGGGTGCTCTACCGACAGTGTCCTTCAACACGACCCCAACCACTCCACTGCCAGGTTTTACCGCACTCGCATCCCCGGTTGCTCCTGCAGCCACAACCTCTTTAGGAGATGCCTGCAATAACAACCAATTTGTAAGCGATGTGACTGTTCCTGATGGCAGCGTGCTGGAGCCAGGGCAAAATTTCGTCAAGACCTGGTCGCTCCAAAATACAGGTACCTGTACCTGGGATGATGGCTATACCCTGGTATATATCGGCGGCAGCTCACCTAATCTGGATCCCTACGACTTCGAGTTTACAGATGGCGACGATTTTGTGACGGGTGGTGAAACTGCAAATCTTAGCCTTACTCTGACCACTCCCTGTACTCCCGGCGATTATCAGGGGACCTGGAGGATGAGAGACGACCGTGGTAACTACTTTGGCACGCCGCTCACGGTGGTCGTAAAAGTGACAGACGATTGCTAATAAAAGAAGGCCTTATGAATCCAAGACAGATTCTCAGCGGGTTTCTGATCATCCTATTGTTGGCAGCCTGTGCGCCGGCCGCCACGCCTGCCGAGCCGACCCCCGACGTTGCCGCAGTCCGCACTTCGGCAGCCAGCACGGTCGTCTCAGAATTTACGTTGACCGCCGCCGCTTTCACGGCGACAGTTGCTCCGTCTGCTGACGCATCTGCAACTGAACCTGTGGTGGATGCAACTGCCTCTCCAACCACCGCGGCCGTTGCCCAGGTCACCAATGCTGAAGGAACAGTTGTAGCCCTGTGCGATAAATATTCCTGGGATCCCGAAACGGTGGACGTGAACATCCCCGATAACACTACCATGTCGCCCGGACAGGAATTTATCAAAACCTGGAAGATCAAGAATATAGGCACCTGCACCTGGGGGGAAGGGTATGAGATGGTCTTTAGTTATTCATCTTCACCAACCGATGACGCCCTGGAAGGTGTGGCACAGCCGCTCACAGCCGCCATTGGTCCGCAGCAGGAAGTGGAAGTCTCCGTCCAGTTCACGGCGCCAGATCTGCCCGGTACCTACTTTAGCGTCTGGACCATGCAAAATGTCGCAGGCGTTCCCTTCCAGGGGAATGATAACAAGGCCCTGTACGTCCAGGTCGTCGTGCAATAGGATTGACGCACGACCTCAAACAAAGCATCAAGGAAAAGGCACGCCAGTTGGGATTCGTCCTGGCTGGCGTAACGACTCCTGATCCACCTCCGCACATCTCTACATTCGAAAACTGGCTCGCACAGGGACGCCATGGCACGATGGATTATCTCGCCACCGAGCGGTCGCGTGCCCGCCGCGCCGACCCGCGCCAGATCCTGCCCGAATGCCGGTCCATTCTTGTGCTTGCCACACCCTACCATCCCCCTCTCTCCCTGGGAGATCGCGAAGCATCCCGTAGTGAAACGGAGGGAGGGCCAGGGGTGAGGGAGGAAGGGGAGAGGGGAAAAATCGCCTCCTATGCCTGGGGCGAGGATTATCACAACGTCCTGCCGGCGCGGATGAAGGAACTCGTCCAGTTTATCGAGGAGCAGGTCGGAGGTCCAGTAAAGAACCGCTGGTATACGGACACAGGTCCCCTCCTCGAGCGCGACCTCGCTCAGCGTGCAGGCATCGGCTGGATCGGTAAAAACACCTGCCTGATCAATCCTAAACATGGGTCTTATTTTTTGCTTTCCGAGATCCTTCTCGATCTCCCCCTCGAACCCGACCTGCCTCTCACGACCGACCACTGCGGCACCTGTACGCGCTGCATCGAAGCCTGTCCAACCGATTGCATCCTGCCCGACCGCACTCTTGACGCGCGCCGCTGCATTTCGTATCTGACCATCGAGCTCAAGGATGATATCCCAACTGAATTGCGTGAGAAGCTGGGAGATTGGGTTTTCGGCTGCGACGTCTGCCAGAGCGTTTGCCCGTGGAATCGGTTCGCGGGTGAGGGGGATCCCGCTTTTGGGGATGATCCTCACCTGCACTTGCGCCAGGTGCAAGTGTCGTCTTCGCTCGAGAGGCGTCATTCATTGACCGACGAGCTGGTCATTTCAACGCAGGAGTTTAACCAGCGCTTCAGGCGGAGTCCCGTTAAGCGCGCCAAACGACGCGGCTATCTCCGCAATGTTGCAGTTGCCCTCGGCAACCTTGGAGACATGTACGCGCTCCCCGTCCTGCAGAACGCGTTGAACGACGAAGAACCGATGATCCGTGAGCATGCGCAATGGGCGATCGATCAGATCAGGAAAAGACATCCCTAAAACCTTCGCGATCTTCGTGTCATTTCGACACTCCCTTCGGTCGCAATGCAAGCCTTTGCGTTTAAAGGATGGAATATTCAATGAACAAGCTCCTGATCGCCACCAACAACAAAGGCAAGATCGAGGAATTGCACGATTTACTCAAAGAGATAGGCATTCAGCTCATCACGCCTGCTGAAATTAATCTCGAACTTGATGTACAGGAAGATGGCCTCACCTACGCCGAGAACGCGGTCAAAAAAGCGATTGCCTTCGCCGGTGCCAGCGGACTGATCTCCCTCGCCGACGACTCCGGCCTGGAAGTGGACGCTCTGGACGGCGGGCCGGGTTTGTACTCTGCCCGCTATGGCTGCGCGGGTGGCAGGAAACTTTCAGACGCAGATCGCCGCGCCTTCCTGATCAAAAACCTGCAGGACAAACCCCGCCCGTGGACAGCCCGCTTCCATGCGACGATTGCAGTTGCAATTCCCAGCCATCTATGGAGTCAGGCGGCTCGCCGCCTGCACTTACATGAGCCTGATCCCATCGCCCAAATGTTCGAAGGCTATTGCCCGGGCGAGATCATCCCTGAAGAACGCGGCAGCGGAGGCTTTGGCTATGACCCGATCTTCCTCCTGCCTGAGCTGGGCAAAACCATGGCAGAACTCAACATGGACGAAAAAAACCGCCTGAGCCATCGGGCCAGGGCGGTGATGAATGGAAGGAAATTTTTGAAGGCGCTGTTTTCAGGAAGTGGTTAATGTAATAAGTGATCACACCGTTGATGGTCTGAGCCACACGGCGCCCATCCCCATCGTACTTGAAAGTAACCGTAAGTCCACTCTGCTGAGGTGGAGAGAGTTTGGAGGAGGCTGAATGGTAGCTCACCGATTTGTACATCTCATCCGCGAGAACCATCGATGGCGCTCCCCCTGCTAGTTTCATAAATTTTTGTTATTTGATTTGCTGATTGGCAAGAACCTTGATATTCCTCACACGGACTATGCCCGGTTGGGTCCGTATACCTTGACGGGTTGTTCAATCCGTAGCTGTAGCGGTTCAGGTTCTGCGGCTTGGACATGCCCGGCACGATGGTGTCCGCACTCAGGAAGTGGTTAATACAAGGCGAAGCCCACCTTCCAGCTTGTTCAGAAAAAAAGGCTGAGCATTGAGAACGCCCAGCCTTTGTCCGCGCTCTGCCAAATCGTGAGTGATCACAACCACTGTTTTCTCTATATTGATAGAGTGATCCTTAGGAGCGTAATCCGAGGTGCTGTCAATGCTTATACTTGCACTAAACGCATTGCGATGCAAGTGTTATGCCCGCGGCGGGACAGTGAATAACCGCGCGTATGACAGCATCGTCTGTATAGAGGGATTATTATCTAGCTTAGTTTCTGGTGCAAAACCGGCAAAGAACAAAGGTATAGAAGGCAAGGTGAAATGTTTTGCACCGAGATGATTTTATCGTTCTTGTATCGATTCTATTTTTCTTGCACTTTGACAATCGAATAGCTCCAAGGGTTACGTGCGACCCATCACCGCCAGATT
>DATFET010000166.1:0-4796 GCA_035250835.1 Anaerolineales bacterium | reverse complement strand
TGCACGAGCATCTGGGGTTCGAGCGCCAGCGCATCCACGCATGGGGATTGGCGCACTCGGTCCTTTCCGCCTGGTGGGGGATCGAGGACAACACGGGCTGGGAATATTCCATGGCCTTCGCCGAAATGATCGCCGACCTGGAACTAAAATAATGCACGGAGACGATGGTCCTATCTTCCGATCAGGGTAAATATGGCAACGCCGAGTGCAAGCAATCCCAGGATGATGCCTGGGATTGCCATACCTAATGCTGACAAGCCATAGAAAAGAAAGAATAGGATCAGACACCAGGTGGATAGGGCATTCGGAAATCTCATTTTCATTCTCCTTTGTGAAGTTTGTCAGGCCCGTGTGGGCCTGCTTTTTATAAAAACGAAGGAGCGGGGGATGTGTTGCTCGAATACCCGTGAAAAATCCTGCGCCAGTGTGCAGTGGTAGAATGGGCGTCTATGGCTGTTATTGCTCCTGCTGAGTTTTCGATGCAGCGTGTGCATACCACAGACCGCACCAGTGCGGTCAGGTGGATCTGGTCACACGCGCGCCGTCACTGGTTATTGATGATCATGATGGTGGTGGGCGCTGTCGGGAACGCCGTATTGGCTGCCGTGGTGCCCGTGCTGACGGGCGATGCGTTCAATGCCATGCTCGAGCCCGTGCCTGATACGAGTGTGCTGCTCCCGCTGGCGCTGATCATCGGAGTTTCCCAGATCATCCGCGGCGTGTTGCAGCTGGGCCGCAACTTCGGCGCCGAGCTGCTCGCCCAAAAGCTGGAACGCTCTGTGCGCGACGAGCTGTATCTTTCCCTGCTGGGGAAGAGCATGACCTTTCACAACCTGCAGCCGGTCGGCGATACGATGGCGCGCGCCACGAACGACGTGCGCGAGGTCAACTACATGTTCAGCCCGGGCGTCAACCTGGTGGTGGGCTCACTCATCTTTTTGTTGATGCCGATCTTTGTGGCGGGACGCTATCATCCCTCGCTTGCCCTCGTTCCGGCCATATATCTCATCCTGTATTTCATCTCGCTGACGCGGTATTTGAAGTCGCTCGCGCCGATCACGGACGAGGTCCGCGCAACGTTCGGGACGATGAACACGCACCTGTCTGAATCGCTGGATGGCGTGGAAGTGGTCAAAGCCGCCTCGCAGGAGGACGCTGAGGTAGACCGCTTCGTGATGAATGCCAGCCGCGTGCGGGATGCGTTCGTGCGGCAGGGTGACCTGGAGGGGCGCTATGTCGCCATGCTCCTGCTCGGTTCTGCCTACGCCTTTGGCTTGTTCCATGCCCTGCTGCTCTTCCGCAGCGGTGAGCTTAACCTGGGCGACGTGGTGGCATATTTTGGTCTGTTGATGCTGCTTCAATTCCCGACGTTTGTTTCCACGTTTGCGTATTCACAGATCTCCCTGGGCTTATCGAGCGCCCGCCGCATCCTGGACCTGATCAACCGCGAGACCAACCTCGACCAGAACGCCCAGGGCTATGCCGATACGATGAAGGGTGAAGTGGAATTTCGGAATGTGAGCTTCTCTTACGCACAGACACCGTACTCGAAGGGTAGCGGAGCGACCGCTGGTCGAGTAGACGACGGTGCACTTCCGACGTCATATCGAGACCGAGGACGCAAAGACGAAGCGCAGGACGAAGTATTACAAAACATCTCCTTCAAAGTAAAGCCCGGTCAGACCGTTGCCATCGTGGGACAGACCGGCGCGGGGAAAACGTCACTGGTCAAGCTGATCAACCGCACCTACGATGCAACCCAGGGACAGATCCTGGTGGATGGCGTGGATGTGCGCGATTGGAACCTGGCCGCCCTGCGCTCGCAGATTTCCATGATTGAGCAGGATATCTTTTTGTTCTCGCGCTCCGTCAGTGAGAATATCGCCTTTGGGAAGCCGGAGGCAGATCAAAGCGAGATCGAAGCGGCGGCGGGTTCCGCGCAGGCAGATGATTTCATCCGGACCTTCGACAAGGGCTATGCCACGGTCGTGGGCGAGAGAGGCGTCACGCTTTCGGGAGGCCAGCGCCAGAGGCTGGCACTGGCGCGCGCCTTTATGACCGATCCGCACATCCTGATCCTGGACGATTCCACCTCTGCCATCGACTCGGCCACCGAGGACAGGATCCAGCGCGCCGTCTCCAACGCGGCCCGCGGACGGACGACCTTCATCATCACACACCGCCTGTCGCAGATCCGCTGGGCAGACCTGATCATCGTCATGCGCAAAGGCAGGATCGCCGCCATTGGCACCCACGAGGAACTGATGAAAACCTCCGAGGCGTATTCGAGGATATTCAGAGAGTAATGTCGTTGCGAGGAGAGCCGAAGGCTCGACGAAGCAATCTCAAGTAACATGCAAGTATTGCGTTATTTGAAAACATGAGATTGCTTCGGCGCTGCTTCGTCTTCGTGCTACGCACTCCGCTCAGCGTGAGCGCCTCGCAATGACATATGAGGACTTATGGGTTTCTTTACCGGATTAAACGAAGAAAAATACGACCGCCAGTACACCGACCGTGACCTGCTGCGGCGCATCGTCTCCTACTTCAAATCACAGAAACAACGCATTGTCTGGGTTATCGTGCTGGTGGTCATCCTGGCCGTGATCGGCGCGGCGCTGCCGGTGGTTGTCTCTCGCATGGTGGGTCTCCTCGATGAGCAGCCGTCACTGCAAGCAATCAGCATTATTAGTCTTATAGTTCTCCTTCTCGGGGTTGGGTTATGGGGCTTCAACTGGGCACGGCGCAGCCTGGTGATGCGAGCTGTGGGCGACGTGGTGCTCGATCTGCGGACGCGCGCCTTCCGCGCCGCGGCGGAGCATGACCTCTCGTTCTACGACCAGTTCTCCTCGGGGCGCATCGTCTCGCGCATCACCTCCGACACGAACGACTTCGGCCAGCTGGTGGTTATCGTGACGGATGTCGCTTCGCAGATCGTCCAGGCGGTCATCCTGGGCATAGTGCTGTTCCGCACTGACGTGAAATTAACCCTGCTGCTGCTGACATTCCTGCCGGTCATCTTTGCCGTGGCGGCCGGCTTCCGCACGCTGGCGCGGCGAGTGACCAAGCGCGGCATGCGCGCCATGGCAGACGTCAATGCCGCCATCAAGGAGACCATCAGCGGCATCTCGATCGCCAAGAACTTCCGCCAGGAAGAGAGCATCTTCCGCTCGTTTGACGAATCAAACCAGCAGTCCTACCAGGTCAACGTGCAGCGCGGCTTCGTGCTCTCACTGGTCTTCCCCACCCTCAACGCGCTGGGCGGAATCTTCATCGCCATCCTGATCTACGTCGGCGGGATGAGCGCGGCGCAGGGCATCGTGACCGTGAGCGCCTGGTATCTGTTCATCATGAGTCTCGACCAGTTCTTCTTCCCGGTCCTCAACCTGTCGGCGTTCTGGGCGCAGATCCAGTCCGGGTTGTCGGCGGCCGAGCGCGCCTTCGCCTTGATCGATGCCGACCCGAACGTCATCCAGACCGAGAAGCGGGATGTGCCTGCTCTCAAGGGACACATCCAGTTCGAGGATGTCCACTTTCGGTATGCGGATAACGAGCCGGTCCTGACTCACTTCAACCTGGTCGTCCAGCCCGGAGAGACGCTGGCCCTGGTGGGGCATACCGGCGCGGGCAAATCGTCCATCGCCAAGCTGATCGCACGGTTCTACGAATTCCAGGAGGGACGCCTGCTCGTGGACGGGATCGATGTCCGCACTCTGGAGCTGGCGCAGTACCGCCGTCAGTTAGGGATCGTGTCGCAGGTGCCGTTTCTTTTTTCAGGGAGCGTGGCAGACAACATCCGCTATGCCGCGCCCGAGGTGACGGATGCCGAGATGCTGGAGATGGCGCGCAGGATCGGGAACGGGGAGTGGCTGGAAACGCTCCCGAACGGGATCGAGACCGAAGTCGGGGAACGAGGCAGACGGCTCTCGATGGGACAGCGCCAGCTCGTGGCGTTAATGCGCGTCCTGATGCAGAAGCCCGCCATCTTCATCCTGGACGAGGCGACCGCCAGCATCGACCCGTTCACCGAGTGGCAGATCCAGCAGGCGCTCAACCTGATCCTGAAACATTCGACCAGCATCCTGATCGCCCACCGCCTCTCCACCGTGAAAGCCGCCGACCGCATCGTCGTGATGGAAAAGGGGACGATCATCGAGGAGGGGAATCACAGCGGCCTGCTCGAGCGCGGCGGACATTATGCGACCCTGTACAACACCTATTTCAGGCATCAAAGCCTTGCTTATGTGGAAAAGGCTCGCGAACTGGCCGGGGATGACTGAAGAAGCCTGCTTTTCGAGCAGAGGGGAAAACCAATTTGTTGTAACCTTTTGATGACAAATAGCACCTGACACACGCAGGGAAAATCTGTACAATCCCGGTGATGGTTTGGATCGATCTGGTTTTAATCCAATGCTGTATAATCCTTTATTGGGCAGTTCTCGCACAATTAAGTGATGCAAGGAAGAATCATGGAACCAAAGAATACGTCTCCGAATGCAAAAAAAGCAGAAAGGCTGAAAATGATAAGGGCCAGATCGGCCGCCCGTAGAGCCGCTATAACTCAGGAAGTACAAGCTGAGGCGGCATTAGGAAAGTCAGAGCAAAAATCGAAGCCGACTTTGGTAGATGAAAAATCACTCAGATCTCTCAGTACTTTAAAAGGCTGTTTACTGAATTTTCATTAATTAATGTTCCAGCAGGCGAATTGAGTGCGATAATAGGAGCATGAGACCCTTTGGAACATCGGAACAAGTAGCACGTCGCCGAGAGTGCGCCTTGGATCTACTGCAACAAGG
>DATFET010000156.1:0-3517 GCA_035250835.1 Anaerolineales bacterium | reverse complement strand
TCATGTACAAAAAAAACTTCGAAGTGCTCCTTCTAGCCATTACTGTGCAGCTGGTTGGAATCCTTGGGATCTCGGCAATTAGCGACGGAACTCCCGTTAAAATCATCAGTGAAAACATCATGTTGTTCTTCCGTCTCTTCGACCAGGCGGGGGTTCATCTGGCCGAGGGGTTTGAGTTTATATCTGACAATCATTTCCTGACCATCATTCCATCGTTGGTGATGACTGCCCTTGTCTTTATTCCGGTATTACTCTGGCCGCGGAGGACTCCCCCCAGGACAGTTCAACAGGAGGAAGTACTCGATTTCCATTTGCTGACCATCCTGTTCATCTGGACGATCCTGGTGGCGTATCACCGGCTGTACGATACCTTGATTCTAATCTTCTTTGTCATCCTCATATTCAAAGGTCTCACAAATCCCATGATTTGGGAACTTCCCGCTAGCGGACGAAGAGCTCTGTTGGCTTTCATGGCACTCATTCCGCTCATTTTAATCCTGCCTGCGCGCATTGTCGATTTGCTCCTTCCGTCTTATTATGGGAGAGTCAGCGATGGAATCACGACAATCCTGCTAGTGATCATGCTTGCCATCTCCATCTTCCTGCTCTGGCGCTATCTGCAAAATATGCAGGTTAAAACCATAAACAAGGAAACGGAATCCAATGAACTACGAAATGATCCTTATCGGGAGGCGCGGCAGGGTTGGACTCATCATTCTTAACCGGCCGAAGGCATTGAATGCCTTGAACAACCAATTGATGCAGGAAGTCATGGACGCACTGGCTGCATTTGACCTGGACGATGACATTGGCGCCATGGTGATCACAGGGAATGAGAAAGCCTTTGCTGCAGGCGCAGATATCAAGGAAATGGCGGATAAATCCATTACCGAAATGATGGACAGCGATCACATCGCCGTCTTTGGCAGGATCCGCACGATTCGCAAACCGGTCATCGCCGCGGTTTCTGGATGGGCGTTGGGCGGTGGATGTGAAATTGCCCTGTCGTGCGATATGATCGTCGCTTCGGAAACAGCCAAATTCGGTCTGCCTGAAGTCACGATCGGGGTCATCCCGGGCGCGGGCGGCACACAGAGGCTGACACGTGCCGTCGGCAAAGCCCTTGCCATGGAGATGATCCTCAACGACCGCACTCTGAGCGCACAGGAGGCCCATCAGTTTGGGATGGTGAACCGGGTCGTGCCCGTGGAAACGTACCTGGACGAGGCAATGAAACTTGCCGATGAGATCGCTTCCCGCGCCCCTCTGGCTGTCCGCGCCGCCAAGAAGATGATCAACCAGTCCTTTGAACGGAGCCTCTCCGATGGGCTGAGCGAGGAAAAGCAGGAGTTCTACAATCTGTTTGCCAGTCAGGACCAAAAAGAAGGGATGCAGGCATTCATCGAAAAACGTAAAGCGGAGTGGACGGGAAAATAGAGTGCTGGATTACGATGAACTGAAATCCGCATTTCAGGAGTTAGATCTTGCCAACAAGCCAGTCATCGCGCATGCTTCCCTGAAACCTTTTGGATACATCCAGAACGGCGCAGACGCTGTCCTGCAAGCCCTGTCCGAGTCGGTGCAAGGCGTGATCATGCCTGCGTTTACCTACCGAACCATGATCACACCTGAAACAGGTCCATCCAACAACGGCATCACCTATGGTGGTGATCAGTATTACAACAGGGAGGCGCGGCCCTTCACAGCGGAGTTGCCCGCCGACTCCATGATGGGCATCCTGCCCGAAACCCTGCGCAATCATCCCCTCGCCAAACGGACGTCACATCCGATCCTGTCATTTGCCGGCCTGGGCGTCGATTCAATTCTCGGCGCGCAAACGCTCCATAAGCCGTTCGCTCCTATCGCCGCCCTGGCAGATGAAGATGGTTGGGTGGTGCTGATCAATGTAGATCACACTGTCAACACAAGTATTCATTATGCCGAGAAACTCGCGGGAAGAAAACAATTTTTACGTTGGGCTCTAATGGATAACCGAATCCTGGAATGCCCTAATTTCCCCGGGGATTCTTCCGGCTTTAATGCCGTAGCCAAATCCATCCACCCGCATATCCGCCGCGTGGAAATTGGCGATGCTTTTATTCAGGCGCTCCCACTGAGAAGATTGTTTGACGCTGTTCAGGAGTTGATCAAAAGAGATCCGCTGGCTTTGCTCTGCCAGCGGATGGATTGCGAACGATGTAATGCGGTGAAAAACACATAGGGATGGAAAGCCGCCCGTCTCTGCTTGTTATTGAAACGTAATTTCCTCCACACGCCAGCTTTCTTCACCCATCAGCTTTTTCAGGCGTTCGAGCATTTCATTGCAGACGCGGGTCGTATCGTTGGGGAAATCGATCAGGTATCCTAAGCCGTTCTCGTAGATCTGAAAACTGAACCGGTCACGCCCATGGAAGGAGATCAGTGTGCCATAGATCGTCTTGATGCGGCGGCGGTCATGGTCCTTTTCACCTGTCGAGCGCAGAATCACCGTGACCTGCTGCGGAGAATGATCCTTATCCTTTTCCTCCTTTGCCAGGGGGACATACAGTGAGGTCAGGAGTTGAGGAGTCTCGACTTTCATCGTCTGGATAGCTGCTGCTTCCCGCGCGGCCTCAGCCTTCTCCCGTTCATCAATTTCTGATTGTGCTTCAATCACTTCGGTTTGAAGACGCGGTGTGTTGACAGATGTGGTGTCCGCTTTGGGCTCGGGCCGTGCAGCGATGGACGCCTCTTCAAAAGACGGCTGCCACTGCGTAGCCCAGTCATCTGGGAAGTTATCGGGTGGCGGCGGAGTGGCGGCATCATTCCAGGTCTCCTCCAGCGGAGATGTAGCGGCATACGATGGAACTGCCTTCTCCCCAATCTGGCGTATCGGAGGTGGGATAGACGGATTAACCGGAATCTTCTTTTGTAGAGCGGTACCTGACCTAGGCAGTGTGGATTTGTCTTTTACATCTGTCGCAGCACTTTCAGGCTGAGAAGGCTTCACTGGAGCAGGGTCTTGTACCGGCTTTGAAAGAGTCGAAGCGCCTGCACTGAGCGAAGCTGAAGGTTCCAACGGTTCGAGAATTTTGATCTCAGTGCGGATCGTGTCCACCAATATTTTTGGCGGAGTCGAGTTTGTATCCGCCTTGCCTTCGACGATAATGATCTGGCCCACGGTCATATGTTCACGGTATTGTGCCCATGTTCGCGGGAACAGGACGAGTTCGATATTACCCTGGATATCCTCGATGGTGACAAATCCCATGGGTTTGTTGGTCTTGGTCGTGTACGGTCGGACGGCGGTGATGAGCCCGGCGACTCGCACCTTTTCCTCATGCTGCGCTTCGTGGAGCTGGCCCGAGAAATAACTGACGATCTGCGTGAAGGTCTGCTGATAGGGTGTAAGCGGATGATCTGAGATATACAGACCGATCAGCTCGCGCTCCCAGTTGAGCATTTCCCGGCGGTCCACATTGCTGACGTCAGGCAGTGTGATCGATTCGGTAACACCTGTCCCTGCGCCGAAGAGGCT
>DATFET010000154.1:0-6536 GCA_035250835.1 Anaerolineales bacterium | reverse complement strand
GTATTTTCCACGATCTCCATCACCATCTGTCCGGGTGTCTCGGTGGGTACCGGCGTGCTAGTGGGCATCGCTGTGTGGGTGGATATGAGGGTCGGAGGCAGGCTGGAGGTAGGAACAACGGTATACGTTGCTTTGGGGAGGTCGACGTATGCCCACAGGTCTTCCTGAGTGGGCACGCTCGTGCTAAAGATGGCTGCGCTGGCCGGGTCCGTGAAAAAAGAGAGGAGAATAACTCCAACACATACGACGATCAGGATCAGCCACAGGCCCGGGGCAAGACAAGAGCGTTTGTTCGAAGAGGAGCTGTTCATGGCGTTAGATTCGGGATGACCGTCTGTTCGATGTTTTCATTATTTGCAAAACACAGGATGCCCTCCACGATGCCGCCAGCGACAAGCTCCGTCCGCCGGGTGAGGATTTCGCGGTCGAGGTTGAGGAATCCGGTTTCGATAATGGCAGCCACCGTGGTCGGGTCGATTTCGTGGAAGGCATGATATTCGCGCATATCGCCGGTGATGCTCCCGGCGTGGAAGTTCATTTCGGTCATCCGCTGGTATCGGTCGACCAGGCAGGCGGTCAGGCGGTTGGCACGGTTCAGGTCATGGGTGTTGAGGGCGGCTGCAACTTTGAAACCGGTCGCCTGGTCGTTGACATATTCACATGAATCATTGTGGATGGAGATGATCGCAAGAGCGCGATAGCCGTTGAGCCGTGAATCGAATTCACGCAGCAGGTCCACCTGAAAGCCCTCCTGGGTCAACTGCTGCTGGACGAGCGCAGCGATCTCAAGATTGACATCCGCTTCGGTAAGAGTGACATTCCCATTGCCGTCCACGCAGACTGCGCCGGAGTCATTGCCGGAATGACCGGCAACGATGCCAATTCGTATCTGCGGCTGGGCGGTGGAAAGCGGCATATTTTCCCCTGCGCGCGGCGTAAGGACGAGGCTCAACCGTTCGTAAAAATCTCCCGAGACCAGCCCACGCGAAGGCAGGGCTGTAAACAGCGTTGCCAGTAAAATGGCAATGCCGATCGTAGCCTGCACTGCACGCAAGGGGCGCGAACGCCGCGCAGATTGAGCGGGGGTGGGTGCCATGTCTCTTGCGCATAATATTACCTTTTAAGAGTCTACCTTGCAAGGGAAAACGGTGGGCAAAAACGGGCTTGCGGAAGCCCAGCTACCCTGCCAGAGTCTATTTTGAAGCACTTCACATCTATACAAATGAATTTGCAATGGATTTCAGTAAGAAATGGTTCCGCTTTCGGATTTTTATCTTGACGCTGCCATATCTCACCGTTATGATGAATTTTATGGTTCTCCGGTTTTTTCTGGGCAAGTGGCTGGAGTTATCTATCACGGCATTTTCCAAACAGCCAGATTTATTGGAGAAAATTATGACCCTTGATCCTGAACAACTCCGCCATGCCATGCGAGCATGGACCACCGGTGTGGCGGTCATCACAGCCCAGCACGACGGTCAAAGATATGGCATGACAGTCAATTCATTTACGTCGATTTCACTCGAGCCGCCGCTGGTTTCGGTTGCCCTGAAACAGTTGACCCACACACATGAACTGGTTGAAAACTCCAATGAATTTTCGGTCACAATCCTTGCCTCCCACCAAAAGAACCTCTCCGACCGTTTCGCGGGAAAAATCCCAAATATTCAGGACCGCTTCGAAGGCGTGCCAACAGAGACACTTTCGATTCCGGCGCCGTTGATCAAGGATGGCATGGCGTTCTTCAACTGCCGTGTGTTGAAAGCCATTCCTGTCGGTGAGAACACGCTCTTCATTGCAGAGGTCATTGCGGCGCGCGGCGAAGGCGAAGGGGATCCACTGGTGTACCATAATCGGGTATATTGGAAGCTGAACGTAGCGGCTGTGTAGTTCTGTATGCCAGCGAAAGGGGCAGAACCATGGAAGATAAACTGACCGTTGAAGAACAAAATATCCTGCTTCACCTGGCGCGTAAAGCCCTGGAATGCGGTGTGCGAGGCGAGTCACTGCCGCCTTTGGATGCATCCGTTCTACCGCCGCGCCTGCGCGAGGAGGGTGCGTCGTTCATTACGCTGACCGAGGGCGGACAGCTGCGCGGCTGCATCGGCGCGCTGGAACCGTACCAGTCCCTGGCGGAGGATGTGCGCGAGCACGCCGTTGCCGCGGCGCTCGAGGATCCGCGCTTCCCCAGGGTGGAGGAACGCGAGTTAAACCGGATCGAGATCGAGGTCTCGCGCTTGACGCGCCCGCTCCCTCTGGAGTATCGGGATGCGAACGATCTGCTGTCCAAACTGCATCCGCATGTAGATGGGATCATCCTGCGCGATGCTTCCCGCCGTTCGACGTTCCTGCCGCAGGTCTGGGAGAAGATCCCCGACCCTGCCGAGTTCCTCAGTAATCTTTGCTACAAGATGGGAGGCGATCCTCAACTGTGGCGAAAAAAACATCTGGATGTGCTTGTCTATCAGGTGGAGGAATTTCACGAATCCTCAGGCACACAAAATTAAGCTTACTATTGTTCATAGGCGAGTAGGGGTAAAATCAGCCCATGGCTGAAGACGATGTAGTTTTCCAGGAAGCAGTAGAGGCTCTGCGAGAGGGGAAAAAAGCCCGTGCGCGCGAGCTGCTCAAGGGATTGCTCAAAACCGACCAGAACAACGCAACTTATTGGGTGTGGATGAGCGCCACGATGGATACCGCCAAGGAGCGGATCTACTGCCTGCAGACTGCGCTCAAACTGGACCCTGAAAATGCCGTCGCCAAACGAGGCCTGATCCTGCACGGCGCGCTGCCCGCCGATGACAGCGTCCAGCCTTTCCCCGTTAACCGTCCGCGTGCCTGGGAGCAGAAACTTTTACTGGCACATGAGAAACCCAGGCCAAAGGGCTGGGCAGCCGTCAAAGCCAGCCCCGTAGTCCGCATCGGCGGGTTCGTTGTGCTGGGCGTTGTACTCCTTTCCGCGGTGGTCTACGGTTTCATTATCCCGCGCGCCTCCCAGGCAGCCCCGCCCACACGGACGCCGGGACCCTCCCCGACCTACACCCTGACTCCCACATCCATCAACGCAACCGGGCAGGCCGCTGTTGTGGGCACGTCTGCCCCGCTTTCCGAGCTGCTGGCTGTGCCTCATACTGCCACAGCGCTGTACATCCTGACCCCGCGTCCGCCTCAATCTGCGGACATGTTCCGCTCCGTACGCCTCGCCTACAACAGAGGTGATTGGGATGAGGTTATCCGCGGCATGCAGGAGATCATCCAGGTCGAACCGGAATCAGCGGATACCTATTACTATCTGGGAGAGGCGTACCGCTTCAAAGGTGATTTTTCCAATGCGATCCGCGCCTATCAAGCGGGTCTTGGCGTAAACCCGAACTTTGGTCCAGCGTATGTAGGTTTAGCGCGGGCGCGCCTCGGTGCCGACCCGAACACAGACGTGCGATCCTTTTTGGATGAAGCCATCCGCCTCGACCCGGATTTTGGCGAGGCTTACATCGATCGCGCCAATGCCCGTTTGAAACAGGATGACATTTCCGGCGCGCTCAGCGACCTTGCCCGGGCAGATGCGCGCCTGCCCAACTCGCCACTCGTTTTCCTGACACTTGCCCAGGCCCGCCTGCAGGACGGCGACCTGGACCTGGCTCTCCAGGCGGCGCAGCGCGCCAATGAGCTGGATGTCACCAACCTGCAAACTTATCTCCTGCTCGGCCGCATCCATGCAGACATGGGGAATGAGGCGGAGGCAGCCGAGGCTCTGGATATCTACATCAAATATAAAGCAGACGACAGTGCAGCGTACCTTCTGTTTGGAAAAATGCGGTTCGAGGATGGGGAGTATGAGGAAGCGCTCGACTCCATGAACAGGGTCATCGCGCTGGATCGCAATCAGCGTGAGCCATACCTGTACCGTTTCCTCACGAATGTTGAGCTTGAAAATGACGAACAGGCAGATGAAGACCTCGACACCGTCCTTCTCTACTACCCCGATTCGTTCGATGTGCGCCTGGCGATTCTCCGCCTTCACCTTTTAGAACGTCGCAACGGGAGCGCGCTCCTGGAACTGGATAGGGTTGAAGCGCTGGCGGAAACGGATGAACAAAAAGCTCTCGCTTATTACTGGGGGGCAACTGTTTACGAGAGACGCGATCAAATGGAGGATGCTGCCGAATACTGGCAGATGCTATTGGATCTGCCCGAGGATGCGGTGACTCCTGAAATGCGCGCCGAAGCCGGGGAACGCCTCGCTGAAATCGCGCCTGCGACTCCCACCCGCACAGCCACCGTGCGCGGTCCCACACGGACGCCCACACCCTCCAGGACACCGACTCGCACCCCGACTGCCTCGCGAACGCCTACCCGTACACCCACGCCATAGGGCAATAATGTGTAGTCGGCGTTCTCATACGCCGACAGGGACGTTAGAGAACGTCCCCTACACATAAAATCATTTTCGAATATCTGCTTATTTCATGGTCTATTGATTATCAGAAAACCATAATAAAAGATAAGAGTCTGTCTCGCTGAGGCTGGTTTGCGGTTAAACTTATCTCATGCTCAACCCACAACTCACGCGCCGTGAATTTCTCAAACTCGTCAGCACGGGGACCCTGTCATTTGCTCTGAAGGATCTGCGCGTCGATCACGCCCTGGCAGCCAGCCAGCCCAAACAGGGACGCATTACCTGGAGTGGTATCCCGCTGTATGATGCGCCCTCCTTCCAGGCGAATGAAATCCATCACTTTGGCAACGACCAGATCCTTGAAATTACCTCCATCGAAGAAAATGGAGACCCGGGCAACCCATACAACAGTGTATGGTATGAAGCCAACGGCGAAGGCTATACCTATTCTGGTTGGATCCAGCCTGTCGAAACGATCTACCAGAAACCGAAATTCGACCTTCCGGAAAAAGGGCAATTGGGAGAGATCACGGTTCCGTTCAGTATCACGCGCAAGGATCCCTTTGTCTACGCCGATAATGCCCACCGGATTTATTATGGGACCACGCACTGGGTTACGAAAGTGATCGTCACGCGGGATGAAAAAAGCATCTGGTACCAGATCTACGACTATTATCTAAAAAGACATTTTTATGTCCCCGCACATGATATGCGCCTCATCCCAGACGACGAGCTGACGCTGCTATCACCGCAGGTCCCCGAGCAGGAAAAGAAGATCGTCGTGGACCTCTCCACGCAATTGGTGACCGCCTTCGAAGGTGAAACGCTCGTTTTCTCAGAACGCTGTTCGAGCGGCGTCCAGGGGACGGATACGCCAAAGGGCGATTTCCGCACCTATCACAAGGGACCCTCCGTCCATATGACCAATGAAGGCGATGCAGTCGAGAATGAATCGGTTTACAGTCTGCCCGGCGTGCCGTGGTGCTCGTTCTTCACGGGTGCAGGGAATGCCTTCCATGGAACGTACTGGCACAATGACTATGGGCGTCCGCGCAGCCATGGCTGCGTGAACCTGCCGTCAGCTTCGGCAAAATTCATTTACCGCTGGTCCCAGCCTGTCGTCCCGCCGGATGAGGATTACCTCCAGCAGCCGGGTGTGGGAACGAACGTTCAGATTTTTTAGCCGTCCTCCAGCTCAGGATATATAAAAAGAAATCAGAGACACTTCATACTGGATATCATATGCCGCGTCAACCTTTATTTCAGGGGCTGGTCGTAGATGAAAACGGGAAGCCTGCCGAAACCGCGCACGTGGGCGGCGAGCCCTGCTATGTCGTGGACGATGCAGGTTTCCGTCGTCACATCCCTTCTGAGCAGGTGGACCGGGTAGTCCTCTCCCAGATCGCCGACTTGATGAAAGGCAGCGAGGGATTTATCTCAGAACAAGCCGCCAAAATGATCGGGCAGGAGGATATTTTTACAAAGGCGATGCTCGAGCGGCAGCTCAAGGATATTGATAAGCAGTTCGATCCACTGATTCAAACCGGTATGCCCGAAGAAACTCGAATCTACCTGGGCATGGTTGGTTTCAAGGTCGTTATCAATGTCCATGGAGAGGTGGTCAGCGTGGAACAGCCCTCAGCCCCAGGCGGTGAAGGCGAAGAGTAAGTTCTAGCCCCCCAGATCGAAAAGATATAAATAGACCGAGGTGCCCGGCACACGGAATTCGCGGCGGCGGGTCCCGTTTTGTTTCAGGTATTCCAGGATGAAATCTCTTTCATTGAAGTCGCCTTTTTCATAAACATGAGACATGAGGATCCAGGCACGCTGATTGCCTTGAAGGGAATCGAGCTGTTCCAGAATGCGCTCAGGCTGCTGGTAATCCTGGCGCCGGCTTGTAAGATAAGGGATACCGGCCAGCCCGTAGGCCGGGGCATAGTACTCGAATGCAGGCACAGCTCCATGGGTAACGAATACGATATCCCCATCTTTCCATGTATCGTCCAGGAATTGCATAGCAGGGTGTATGTGCTCGAAATATTTCGGTTCTACAAAATTGCTGATGGAAGTGCTGAGCGGTCCATAAATCATGAAACCTGCGATAGCCAGTGTGATCAATTTGCCTGCCCACCGAAGGCTT
>DATFET010000142.1:0-4065 GCA_035250835.1 Anaerolineales bacterium | reverse complement strand
TGATTGCACCCGAGATCCAGATCATCGAGGAAACGGAGGATGAAACAGAGCTTGAACCCCTCTACCGCATCCTGATCCATAACGATCACGTCACCCCGATGGATTTTGTCGTGGATATACTGAAAACCATCTTCTACCTGCCGAATGAAAAGGCGCTGGATATTATGATGACCGCTCACATTACTGGCATCGCTTACGTGCAGACGATCCCAAGATCCGAAGCAGAGAAGCGCGTTCAAAAGGCACATTTCGAAGCGGGATTGGAAGGTTATCCACTACAATTTACGATAGAACCTGAATAAAGAGCGCAGGAAACTCCGTAGGTCTTATGAGTTCAGTTGAAGTTTTATTAGAATAAACGACCGAGATGAAACAAGCCACCCCACTTCCATTTTTAGGCAGCCGAGGACACAGCCTGTCTGCTGTTGAGAGTTTAACACGCATCAACCTGGATGATCTGGTTTCGTCATTCGGCTGGCAAAATTATCCTCTGCCCGCGGCGGTCCTGCGTTCGCTGTTCATCAAGCCTGCACGCAAGTTCGCAAGGCAAATGGTGGAGTATGATGACCTTGTCGGGCAAGTGGGACTTCACGAGGCCTCCCGCAGTATTTTGAGCAGGCATTACATCAACGACCTGCGCCTCCACGGGCGCGAACATATCCCTGCCAGCGGGCCTGCGTTATTTCTCTCCAACCACCCGGGGCTGGCAGATACCGTCAGCCTTTTCACCGCCATCGATCGCCCCGACCTGCGCGTCATCGCCCTGCACCGTCCGTTCCTGGCCTCTCTACCTGAAATTACAAGGCATCTCGTTTACATCAGCGACGACCCGGGTGAAAGGATGCGCGCCGTGCGAAAGGTCTCTGCCCATTTGCGGGGGGGCGGTGCTGCTCTGACGTTCCCAGCAGGCACGATCGAACCGGATCCGGACGTCCACACGGGCGCGCTGGACTCGCTGCGCACCTGGACCGATTCAACCGCGATCTTCCGCCGCTTCGCACCGAACCTGCAAATCGTCCCGATATCAGTGAGCGGCGTCGTGTGGGAGCGGACAGCGCGTCACTGGCTGACGCGTATCAGGAAGACGCGCGAGGAACAGGAGAAATTTGCTGCGGCATTGCAATTGCTCGCCATGGTGGCGCGTGACGCCCGCCCGACAACGGTCCAGGTGCGGTTTGGCAAGCCCATCACGCGTGAGGAAGTCGGACCTGTAGATACGACGGGAATCCATGAAATCTTGATGGAACGCATGCGCTGCCTGATCGAGAATCAAAACGATGGGGATGGAGTATCCATACTTTGAACTCCACATCTCCTCCTCTTGAGCAAAATCCCCCTCTCGCTGTGGGAGATAGCGAAGCACTCTCCAGGGTGGGGACAGGTGTAAAGCGTAAATCCAAAACTCTTCGCACGGCTATCCTCTATATTGTTCTCATCGTGCTGTTGTACTTTGCCTTGCGAAGCGCGCCGTTCGGGGAAATCTGGGACGTGCTCAAGCAGTTACAACTCTCGCAGATTGGTTTGCTTCTCCTGATCAATGCAGGTGTCATTCTGGCAATGACCGCTCGCTGGTGGGTTATCGTGCGGGCAGACAACCCATCCATTCCGTTTTTGCCGCTGATCAAATACCGCCTGTCGGTGTTCGGGTTGAGTTACTTTACGCCGGGACCGCAGGTGGGAGGCGAGCCGCTGCAGGTCTATTACCTGAAAAAAAACCATGGACTTACTTTTGCACGATCCACGTCCGCGGTGATCATGGATAAACTGCTCGAGTTCCTTGCCAATTTTATTTTGATCGGCATCGGGTTGACGGCCGCGCTGCGGGTGGGGATGATCTCACAAAACGGCACACAGACACTCGGGAGTGTGATCCCGATGGCGGCGATTTTGGTCTGGCCGTTCCTCCATCTGGTCCTGCTGCGTCGAGGCCGCTATCCCATTTCGAGCCTCCTGCGCGCCGCTACTCCCATCCTGGGAAATCCAAAATGGGTACGACTCATCATCGTCTCCGAACGGATGGCAGCCTCCTTCACCCGCAGAAAATTACCCGCATTGCTTGGCGCGCTTTTCTTTTCAATGCTCGCATGGGGCGGCATGGCGGTTGAAATTTTTTTGATGGCAGATTTTTTGAATGCCAGACTTTCCTATGAGCAAACCCTGGCCGCACTTACCGCGGCCCTGCTCGCATTTCTCCTGCCATTGCCGGGCGGATTGGGCGCCCTGGAGGCAAGCCAGGTTTTTGCGCTGACGTCCATGGGCCATGCGCCGGCGATCGGGATCAGCCTGAGCCTGATCATGCGCGGCCGTGATATCCTGAACGGGGGAATCGGGTTATTACTGGCAGGAAAATTTTTTCGAGACATCAATCGCTGAGGACAAGTTCAAAAGGAGACATATATGAAATTAACAGGTAGACATTACGGCATCATCATCTCCGCACTGGCGACCGCCCTGCTCCATCTTTCCCTTTTTCCCCGCCTCGGTCCGGACCCGATTGCTCTGAATGGTTTGGGTTATCTTGCCCTTCTGGGCGCTTATTTTCTACCCATTCCGTTCCTCCAGCAGCGGCATAGACTGGTCTGGTGGGTCTTTATGGGGTACACCGTGTTGACCTTTGTATTATGGGTCATCATGGGCGAAAAGACATTTGCTTTCGATTTTAGCAACGCCTCCATTGGGTATTATGCCAAAACTGCCGAATTGTTCCTGATGGGATTCCTGCTGGCTGACAGACCCAAATAAATAAATCCGTAGGCCAGGATTAGGAGAAGCCCGTATCTGCCTCTCGTGGAATGCCGAGTTTGCAAGGTACAATCGGGAGAGTGAATCGACAGACGTTATACTTTACCGCGCCGCGGCGGGTTGAAATTCGTGATGAGCCTCTTCCTGCGCTTGGCGCGGACGAGGTATTGGTGGAGACGGTCTGCTCGGCGATCAGCGCCGGGACAGAGATGCTGGTCTATCAGGGCCGCTTCCCGCGCGACCTTGAAACCGACTCCGCTATTTCAGGGATGCGCGGTGGCTTTCGGTATCCATTGGCGTACGGTTACGCGTGTGTAGGAGTTGTCCGCGAAACAGGCACAAATGTCGACAGCTCCTGGCGCGAGAAATTCGTTTTTGCATTTCAGCCGCATACATCCCATTTCATCGCCACACCCGATTCGCTGCATCCGATCCCAGATTCACTCTCACTGCAGACAGCCTGCTTTCTTCCAAACATGGAAACGGCGGTGAATCTGGTCCAGGACGGCGCACCAATTCTGGGTGAGCGAGTCCTTGTGCTGGGCCAGGGCGTTGTCGGTTTGCTCACAGTTTCATTGCTCAGTGAATTTCCTCTCGATGTTTTGGTGACTGTCGACCCGTTTGATCTGAGATGTCAAATGTCGAAGTTCGAATGCCAGGGGTCCAATATCTCGCATTGCAAATCTCTGGATCTCAGCGTCCCGGATTTTCACCAACAAGCCAGATCGATTCTTAAACCAGGCGCAGACCTGACCTTTGAGCTGAGCGGCAATCCTGAGGCGTTGAACGATGCCATCGCTTTGACCGAGTTCAGCGGGCGGATCGTCATTGGATCGTGGTACGGTGAAAAGCAAGTGGAAGTGCATCTCGGCGGAGCGTTCCATCGCTCGCGCATCCGCTTGATTTCCTCCCAGGTCAGTACCCTATCCCCTGAATTGAGGGGACGGTGGGATAAGGCGCGCCGCTTTGATGTGGCATGGAAAGCTCTCGAACGGATTAAGCCCGAGAGGTGGATCACACATCAATTTCCCCTCGACGATGCACCAGACGCCTATCGCCTGCTGGATGAAAGCCCGCAGGAGACGATCCAGGTTTTATTTACTTATTGATTCATGATAAGTTCGCAGGCCGGATTTTGGAAAAGAATGACTGCCTTTGCTCTTGACTACATTATTATCCTCTTCTATTTTGCGACAATCGCATTGCTGGGTCTGATGATTAACTCCATATCGGATGTATTCTCATGGCTGTTCTCAGAGCGGGTCCGCGCTCAGTTGAGCGGGTTTCTGCTGGTCACACTGCCTGTAACGCTTTATTTCGCTT
>DATFET010000108.1:0-3468 GCA_035250835.1 Anaerolineales bacterium | reverse complement strand
TCGGGCCGGACGCTTGAGCGGCACCCGATGTATCAGCCTTTCCCACTCCTGGTCGGTCACAATGTCCGATTGCAGGACAAAGCCCGGAGCGATGGCATTGACGCGGATCTGCGGGGCGAGGGCGCGGGCAAGGATGCGCGTCAGCGATTCGAGCGCGGCCTTACTGACCGTGTAGGACGGATACCTGCTCCAGGCTTTTTGCGCGCCGACATCCGTGATGTTCACGATGAGGCTGCCTTCAGTCATTTTTTGGGAGGCTTCCTGCGCCAGCAGGAATGGAGCCCGCAAGTTCAAATCCAGCGATATATCCCAATTCTCGAGCGAGAGCAGATCCACATTTCCGCTGGGCATGAACGCAGCAGAGTTGACCAGCACGTCGAGAGAATCAATTCCTGAAATCAAACCTGGAATTTGGTCGGGGTCGGTCAGATCGGCCCGGGCGAGGGTCACACGCCTTCCAACGGATTCGATTTCCGCCTTGGTTTGAAGCGCCGCGTCTTGGGATTGGTGATAATGGAGCAGAATGTCATAGCCATGTCGCGCCAGGATTAATGCAAAGGCTTTTCCCAACCTGTGTGCCGCGCCGGTGACGAGGGCAAGGGATGACATGGGGGAATTGTAATGGGTTAAGAGGTAAAAAGGTAGACAGGTACAGTATGATTAGTACACATGTACACGGGTATAAATGTAAACCCGCAGATAAATCATTGACCTGGATTTGTGTTTACCTGTTTCCTTATGGGTTACTTCCTGAAAAAGTTCGATACAAAGAACCAGATATTGGCTGGGCGTTCCGCCAGACGTCTCATGAAGTATGGATACCAGTGCCTTCCGAAAGGGATATAGACTCGTACAGGATAGCCCTCCTTCACGAGCTGGTTCTGCAGATCGCGGCGAATGCCATACAGCATCTGAAATTCGAGCGCGTCCTTCGGCAAACCCACCTTTTCAGCATATTGCTTGGCGAAGTCGATGCGCTTCTCATCGTGCGTGGCGATGGCGGGAATTGGCGGGATACGTCCATCCGGGCTCAGGCGATTGTCTTCCACCTTTAGATTGCAATCAATCAGGATTTTGGTCAACAGGTCATAATTGGCATCTGTATCCTCTTTTTTCGGATAGGCCTTATTAGGAGGCTCCCTGTACGCGCCTTTGACAAGGCGGAAGCGCGTGCGTTTTTCGAGCAGGGCGCGCATATCCGCCTCAGCACGATAAAGATAGGATTGGACTGCCAGGCCCATGGTCTGCGTTGTGAAGCCGCGCTCTAGCATGGCTTCATAGATCGTGAGGGTCGTGTCCGTATAGGGTGTGTCTTCGATGTCGATGCGGACAAAATTTTTTAGCTGCTGTGCCCGCTCCAGGATTCGAATGAGATTCTGCTGACAAATCCGCTCATCCAACCCCATTCCGATCTGCGTTAGCTTGATCGAGACGTTGGCTCTGACCCTGGCCTTGTCGATTTGATCCAATATATCAAGGATATCCTCGGTCGCATTGGCTGCCTCTTCAGCCGTGGAGGTGTGCTCCCCCAGCTGATCGAGGGTTGCATTGATCCCTCTTGCGTTCAGCACGCGGACAACGTGTACAGCGTCTTCCACACGTTCGCCAGCGATAAACCTCGAGGCTGCCCGCCAGGCCAACCCCCAGCTTGTGACCAGCTTTTCTGCCCAGCCAGCCTTGGAAAGATAGATTAGAAAAGAACGTAACATCGTCCCATCCTGCAAGCAGAAATTGAAAATTCAAAAAATAAGACCCAGTAAAGTCCCTCTCGCGTAATAAGTTGCTCTACGGACATCATGGATACCGCAAATACACCTTCTGTTTCGCCAGATAAACTTTAGGGTCTAATCTTTTTCTGATTTATTGGCTCTCTGGGATTTTCCGTGATGGATACCCAGATTTAGGGCAAAGGCTGGAGAACCGATTTATTCTAGCACAAACCCCAAAATGAGTGTGTTATACTTTTTTGCGAAATTTGTCATATTCAGAGTACCGCCTACTTTCGCTGCGCTTGATGTTTGAGCTTCAACCAGCAAACCCAAAGAAGAAGATTAATTTTCATAAGACAAGCGGTCACGGAGGCAGTTTGCGTAATCGCAGTTCCATTCCAATCCTGCGCGGAATATCCATTACCATCCTTTCCATTGCAATTGTACTGGTCGTCGTTTCATTGATCGGTTACAGCCGTCAGCGGAATAACTACCCGGGCGGCATGACCATCGCGGGAGTCCCGGTGGGAGGAGTTGACCCGCAGATCGCCTCACAGCGGGTGTTACAGGTCTATTCAACGCCCATTGAAGTGCAGTATGGGGATGCCATTATCCAGCTGGACCCGACTGTGGTCGGTTTTGAGCTGGATCTGGATAGCATGATCGCGGCTGCCGACCTGGCCCGCACTGGCGGATCCTTTTGGGTTGGGTTTTGGAACTACCTGTGGAATCGCGATCCCGATCCGGTCGAAGTGCCGCTCAGCGCGACCATCGCCGAAGACCGATTAATTGGCTATCTCCAGACCGAGATCTCCGCCCGTTATGATGAGCCCCCCACACCGGCGCAGCCCGTACCCGGCAGCACATCCTTCACGCCCGGCGCGCCCGGCCGTGTACTGGACATCGAGCGCTCGGTTCGCTTGATCGAAGATACCCTGCGGTCACCCAACAATCGCACAGTGGTGCTTTCCTATCAGCGCAATTCTGCTTCACGGCCCACAATGGAGAACCTGAAGATCCTGCTTCAGCAAAATATTGCACTTGCCGACTTCGACGGCGTGATCGGCGTCTATCTGTCGGATCTTCAGAACGGCCAGGAGATCCACTTCGCGATGGATGGAGGAGAGGAGATTCCGGTCAACCCGGACGTGGCATTCACCGCCTCCAGCACGGTAAAGATTCCCATCATGGTCTCATACTTTATCAAACATGGTGAAAACGCGCTGAATGAACAGGCTTCCAACCAGATCCTGGATATGATCCGCAAGTCTGAAAATCCACCCGCTGACCGGTTAATGGAAAGCCTGGACGCACTGCGCGGTCCGCTCGTGGTGACGGAGGATATGCGCAAGATCGGCCTTGAAAATACCTTTTTGGCTGGCTTTTTCTGTAGCGCAGAATCGCCCTGCCCGCTTCTTCAGCAGATCAGCACGCCTGCCAACCAGAGATCAGATGTATTCACGGATCCTGATTCTTTTAATCAGACCACCCCGTCCGACATCGGCATGCTGCTCGCGGATATCTATCAGTGCGCGGAGACGGGCGGCGGCGCTCTGGTCGCGGCATTTCCAGACAAGATTACCAGCCAGATCTGTCAGCAGATGATCGCATTCCTCGCATCTGACAAGATCGGCGTGCTGCTCGAAGCGGGAGTCCCCGAGGGAACCCAGGTGGCACACAAACACGGCTGGATCAGTGAGCCGTCCTCGGGCGTCATCCAGAACATCAGCGACGCGGGGATCGTCTATACTCCTGGCGG
>DATFET010000107.1:0-4892 GCA_035250835.1 Anaerolineales bacterium | reverse complement strand
AGGCCGCGCTGGTGGTCCCTCCATATTACTTCCGCACGGCGACAGATGACGGGCTGTTCAACTGGTTCAGTGAATTGATCCGCAAGGCTGTCCCGACGGACAAATACATCCTGGGCTATCACTTCCCCAGGGTGGCGGGCGTCGGATTCTCGATCGAACTGCTCTCGCGGCTCAAGGATGCCTTTCCCGTGCAGTTTGCAGGCATCAAGGACTCCTCTCACGATGCCGACCTCGCCAGCAGTCTTGGAGATCAGTTTGGGTCCGATCTTGTGGTTCTGACAGGCACTGACACATACCTCGAGCTTGCCATGCAAAATCAGGCGGCGGGCTGTATCACTGCGCCGGCTAACATCCTCTCAGCTGATTTGCGTGAGATCTGGGAGGGAATGCGTTCGGGAAGTGATATTTCCGCAGCGCAGGGACGCGTGGAACAGCAACGACACGTCCTCGAAAAATACCCGCCCTTCCCACCAGCGTTGAAAGCTCTTCTCCACCGTCTGCATGGATTCCGTCGGTGGACCGTCCGGCCGCCGCTGGTGGAGATCGACCGCAGCCTGGAAGACAGACTCGTTGCCGAATATATAGCTTAACCGAAACAAGCCTTGAAATTAAAAAAGCTGGCAGGCTCGATTCATCAGCCTGCCAGCTTTCGCGCTCTTAATCTTAAAACGAAAACCCCGAGGTGGAGCGGGGGAACTCGGACCTCGGGGAATATTCGGGTGCGGGCAACCCTGACTACCAATAAAGGCTCCGCACGCTTAATTTACAATACAGGCAGGCTGCTGTCTGTCAGGGAACTATGATACTCCCTGTTGATTTCCTTGATGCCGACTCTAACTGTGAGATGGCCCTGAGGTAGTAGACAGATCTTTACTGGTCGAGTGAAATGATACCGTGCTGGATGGCAAATTTCACCAGGGCGGTCATATCCTTCAAGCCAAGTTTTTGCATGAAGCGGCTTCGGTACGTCTCCACGGTCTTGACCGAAAGGAAAAGGATCTGGGCTGCCTCGGCGCTGGTCTTCCCTTCGGCGATCAGCTGCAGGACCTGGCGCTCGCGCGGGCTCAGCCCTTCGAGCACATCGCTGCCGCCCTGGCGGACATAATCCTCCACCACGGTCTCGGCGATCTTGCGGCTGAGATAGCGCCTGCCCTCATGGACAGTGCGGATCGCCTCCACCACTTCCTCTCCTGCAGATTCCTTCAATAAATAACCCATTGCGCCAGCCTGCAGGGCGCGCTGGATGTGAACGCTGGTGAAGTGGATGGACAGGATCATCACGCGGATGTGAGGATGCGTTGCCGTGATCTGCTGCGTGGCTTCGATCCCGTTCAAAAGCGGCATGGCAATGTCCATCACCGCTACATCCGGGTTGAGCTTTTCGGCGAGCTGGACCGCTTCATGGCCGTTGTCGGCCATGCCGACAACCTTGATGTCTGGCTGTGAATCCAGCAAAAAGCACAAACCATCACGGACGACGGGATGATCGTCTGCAAGAATGACCGTGATCATGATCGCTTCTCCTGTGAAACCTTATTCCGAGTGCTGCTCCCCAGCGGAATCCTTGCTTCGATGATCGTGCCGCTCTTGTAGGCGGAGTTCACCTTGAGGCTGCCGCCAAACGCCTCGGCACGTTCCCGCATGATCTTCAAGCCATGGCTGCCCGGCTGGTTGACCTTTTGCCATGAAAGGATGCCTGTGCCATTGTCCTCCACTTTCAGGAGGACTGCATCGTTTTCCATCTCCAGGGATACGGTGGCCTTGTTTGCCTTGGAGTGGCGCGCAATGTTCGTCAGTGCCTCCTGTGCGATCCTCAGCAAGGTCATCTCGATGCCGGGATCCAGCCGTGGAGTGGGGTGATCTGGGAAGTTGGTCGAAACCTGAATCCCAAAGCGCTGTGTATATCGATCCGCGTATTCATTGAGAGCGGCATCCAGGCCGTAATCGTCGAGTACATTCGGCCGAAGGTCAGCCATTACATTGCGCGTGATCCCCAGGATATCGTTCACGAGGCTGACCGAATCATTCAAGCGTGTGCCTATTTTTTGCAGCGCCTCGCTGGAAAGCTGGTTGCGCAGGATGTTCAGGTTGAGGGTCAGGGCGGCAAGGTTCTGACCGACGCGGTCGTGCAGTTCGCGTGCAATGGCGCGCCGCTCCTCCTCCTGCACCTCCACCAGGCGCCGGGAGAGGACCTTGAGGCGTTCGCGGTGATTGTGCAGCGTTTCCTCAGCCTGTTTGCGCTCAGTGATATCGACAGTCACCACCGCCGCCTCCACATCTGCCACCTGGACCGGCGCGGCGCTGACGCTCGTCCATCTGATCTCACCGTTCGCGCGCGCGATGCCGGTCTCAACATTGTAGATGGTCTTCTGTTCCAGGCGCGCCCGCGTGCTGGCTAATTCTCCCGGCGGCATGAGGCTGCCATCGGTACGGATGAATTGCAGCGGTTGGTGAATGCCCCTCATAAGTTCGTTTTTCGGCAGACCCACGATTTCGGTCAGGGCGGGATTAAGATCGCTGATCCTGCCCTCCTTATCGAGGAAGGAGATACCCACAGGCAGGATCTCGAACAGCGTGCGTAATTTTTCTTCGTTGATTCGCAATGCCTCCTGTGCCTGCCGTTGCTTGGTATTGTCGCGGATCGAGACCATGACATCCCAGGTGGTATTGTTGTTGATGGGAGAGAGCATCACGTCGACCGGGAATTCACTCTCATCCTTGCGCCGCCCGTACAGGTCCAGACCCAGACCCATAATGCGGCGGCCCCGCTGGTTGGCATAGAACTCCCTGTTTTTAATATGCTGCCTGTGATAGCGTTCCGGCAGCAGGATTTCCACCTCCTGTCCCAGCACTTCGCTTGGAGAATAGCCGAACAGGGATTCGACCTGTGTATTGGCATGTACGATCTTTCCATCCTGGTCGGTGATCACGATGGCATCCGGCATGGATTCAAGGATCAGGCGTGAGGTGGCTTCACTCTCACGCAGGAATTCATAGGCAGATTGCAGTTCGGCGGTGCGGTTCAACACCCGCGCCTCCAGTTCCAGGTTCAGCTGGTAGAGGGCATCCTCGGTCTCCCTGCGCTCGGTGACGTCCTGGATGATCGCGATCAAATGCAGGGGATTGCCATCCGCATCGCGGACGAGTGACACGCTGTTCTGCAGCCAGACCTCCCTGCCGTCCCTGCGGATGTACAGTTTTTCGATCGTAAAAGACGGGACTTCGCCGTTCAGAAGAGCGGCAATGTGATCCTGTGTGCTTTTCAGATAGTCGGGATGCGTCAGGGAACTGAAGTTCATCCCGAGCAGCTCTTCACGCGAGTAGCCGACGATGCTGCAGAACGCCTCATTGATATCGACAAAATAGGTATCGGGTGTAAGTGTGGCAAAACCGACCGCGGTTGTATTGAATGTTACGCGCAGGCGTTCCTCTGAATCGCGCAGCGCAGCGTGGATGCGCAATTTCTCCGATGCTGTCCAGGTACGTTCTGCCACGGTTTCCAGCAGGGATACGTCCTCACGGCTCCACTGACGCGGTGCGTCATCGCTGATCCAAAGCGATGCCACCCAGCGCTCGCCGCGCATCAGGGGCACCGCGACGTAGGCGCGTTCGCCGGTGGGCAGATACGACCTTTCGTAATCCTGCGCCGTGCGAGGGTCGGTCTTTGAATCGGTATTTACAATCGTTTTGCCTGCCATGATCTCGGCGCTCGTGACCTCGCTGTAATCGGTGAGTTTATGTACGCCTTCCACCGATTCGATCCCATCGTGATAATCGTTGTGGACGATCTCAAGGTTTTTCTCGATGTCGATCTCGTTGAACAAACTGCGCCTCACATGGAAATACCTGCCCACCGTCTCTGCGACGGCGGACATCAACTCACTCGAATCCTCGAATCGGCGCGTCAGATCACTGACCTCCACCAGCAGGGAGAGGCCTCTTTCCGCCTGCCTGCGCTCGGTCATATCGTACAGGCAGTTGATCGCACCGACGATCCTGCCGCTCTCGTCCTTCAGGGGCAGGGGATGAGCGATCACATTCCTGCGGGAACCGTCCGGCCTCTCAACGACGATTTCCAATTCAGAGGGGTCGAGCGTTTCGCCGTTCAACATTCGCGCCATTGGGCAATTTTTATGCGGCATGAACCTGCCATCTGGATAGAAAATTTTGAACGACCCGCAATACCTTTCGCTGGGATCGTTCGTATAAGGTTCACGTCCCCACAACTCGACCGCGCTGCGGTTGAATTCCTGGATCAAGCCCTCTGCATCGCAGGTGTACACAGCGACAGGCACCAGGTTGAACAGATTGCGAAAACGCTCGCGCGATTCATTGAGGGCGGTCTCGGTCTGCTTGCGCTCCGTAATATCGGTATAGACGGAGACCGCCGACTTTGGCTTGCCATCCGTGTCCAGCACAGGGGAGACACTGACCGTTGCCCAGAGGATCGAACCATCCTTACGAAGCAGACGCTTTTCCAGCTCGAACGGTGTACCTTCGGCGATCAGGCGGTTGTAGAGCCGACGGTTCTCCACCACGTCCAACTCGTGAGTGATCTGCCACATTGTTTTGCCCACCAGATCAGATTCGCTGCAGCCAAGCATCTGGCAAAACGCTCCATTGACAAACAGGATTTTACCGTTCGCATCCTTGCGGATGATGCCTGCCGTCGTCTGATTGATCAGTGCACGATGGCGTTCCTCGGATTCGCGCAGTGCCTCCGTGGTGTTTGCACGCTCCAATCCCTGGGCGCACTGCTGCGCAACAGCCAGGAGGAATCCGCGTTCCTCGAGCAGGAACTCACGTTTTTCGACGAAGCTGAATGCCAGGCCTCCCAGCACGCGATCACCCACGATCAAAGGCAGGGCCACAGTCGCCTCGTTGCCAAAACC
>DATFET010000105.1:0-11821 GCA_035250835.1 Anaerolineales bacterium | reverse complement strand
TACATCTGCTCGAAGCATCATTTCGGTGAGGGTGAATTCCTTCAACGCAGCCATGTCAATCGTCACACCCAGGCCAGGACCGTTTGGCACATCGATCGTGCTGTCTGGGTTCAAAACGAATCGTTCGTTGGTAATATCGCGCCTGTAGTAACGGTCTGAAGCGGAAATATCACCGGGCAGGATGAATCCCGCTAAGGAGGCGATCGCAAGGTTCGAGGCGCGTCCCACACCGGTCTCCAGCATACCTCCGCACCAGACGGGCACGTCACGCTCGCGGCAATAATCGTGGATGGCAATCCCCTGGCTCAAACCACCCACCCGCGCCGGCTTGATGTTGATGATCCGGCAGGCTTCCATTTCGAGCGCATAGCGGGCGTGGCGCGGCGTGACCACGCTCTCGTCCAGGCAGATCGGCGTCCTGAACTCCGCCTGCAATTTGCGATGGTCCCAGATATCGTCCTCGGACAACGGCTGTTCGATCAACAGCAGGTCCAGGTCGTCGATTGCCTTCAACACGTCCGCGCTCTCCAGGGTATAGGCGGAGTTCGCATCCACCTGTAACCGCAGACCGGGATACGCGTTCCGGACGGCGGACGTCTCGTCCACTTCGCGGCCCGGCTTGATCTTGATCTTAACGCGGCGGTAGCCCAGATCCAGATAGGAAGCGACGGTTCGGACCAAGGCCGAAGCCGATTCCTGGATCCCGATCGAGACTCCCACCTCCACTCTTTCGCGCCTGCCCCCGATCATTTCTCGAAGCGATTTGCCATCCCGCTTGCCAAGCAGGTCCCACAACGCCATCTCCACACCTGCCTTGGCAAGTTGATGACCGCGGATGCCTTCGACGCGTTTTTGGAAATCCCATGCATCCAGGACGTCCTGTCCAAGAATTAATGGGGCAACAAAATCCTTGAGGATATGCCAGGCCGTGCCAGTGGTTTCATAATTGTAGCCGGGGCTGCGGGTTGCCACACATTCACCGTAACCCGTCAGACCATCCGCGTGCAAGGTGATGAGGATGCACTCGCGATCCGTTTCACGACCAAATGACGTTTCAAATGGCGCGACCAGCGGCATTGAAACATGATGCAGGGCAATGGATTCGATTTTCATGCTGTCATCCCAAAAAAATTTAAGTCGAACACGAAAGCGATTCTTTCACCTGTTCGACCACCTGCATGTCCGCCGAGGGGATTTCGCTCAGGCGCGACCAGTTGGTGCACAGCATTTTTTTAAGTCCAGCATTTGTCTTTTGAGCCGTACGAGTCAGCTCGGCTGCCTTCTTCCAGTCCCGCTTTTGAGCATAGGCTTCGATGAAGGGAAGATATTCGGAACCGATCGCAGGAGCAAAGCCGTTCCGCTGGGCTTCCCTATATAAGGCAATGATTGCATCCCAGTCTTTGGTTTGGCGCGCAAGGTCAGCTTTCTGAAAGTAATAACACCAATCGTGCTCTGGCTCAGGACCGAAAATCTGCGGGTCTGGCAGAGGAGCCGACGGATCGGGAATGATCTGCGAAGGATTGGTCACCGCCATGAGCACATCCCGCCCCATCAAAATGGGATCATCTGCGTACAGGGTATCCAGCACACGAAGACAGGAGTTTGGCTCCTGGTGCAGGACAGCGATGCTATTCGAGGTGTTGCCAACAAATTCCAGGTTGCGAAGACGCTTTACGAACGGATCGTTTGGCTGGTAGTCGAAGGAATCTCTGCGAGTGAACATCCAAAAAGGCACGGACCCATCGTCGGTTTGATAATGGTACAGGACATTGATGGCATAGCCTGCATCGGCATAATGGGTGACGGTGAGCGATGGCTGCTCGAAGGAAATAATGGAGGTGCCGGGCTGCAAAGCAGGGGCACGCCAGTGAAGCTGCCAGTAGTATTCGAGTTGTGTGAGCCAGTCCCGCCGGTATACATTCACAACCCAGATCTGAGCGGCAATCGAAAAAACCAGCAGGAAACCGAGGATCAGCTTTTGCCCGGCAGGCTGAACAAACCAGAGCAGCAGCGCCAATACCATCAGGCATGCCCCCAGCAGGGGCGCCAGCGCAAAGCGGTCGGACCAGCCGCCTGAGCTGATATCCTTGCCGATCAGCCAGATCGGGATGGCGCCCAGCACCAGGGATAGAAAACCGAGGAGGAAAACCGAAGCTGGTGAGGAATGATCCGTCACTTCTTTTTCACGAGTGTCGTAGAAGAATGCGAAGGCGGCGGTCAGCAGAATGCCGGCTCCAAAAGCAAGCCAGGCGACCCGACTTTGAAAGGTGAACCCCTCGAATTCAATAATGGCATTGACCCATACCTGAAATATCAAGTAGAGGGAATCGATGAGCGCCCGGCTCAGGAACTCCAATGAAGAGCCTGCCAGCGCTTCCTGAAATCCGCCGAGCGTTGAACGGATTTCGCCAATGCGACTCGTCGTCTGAAAAACCACGGGGAAGTAAACGAGCCGGCACCAGAAATAGAACACAGTAATCAGAAAATAGGGGAGATAGAGAAAGGCAACCCTGCGGAGTGTTTGCCGTTTTGTCTCATGCTGCCCGGCCAGAAGCATCCATAAAATGATCGGGCGCATCAGTTCCAGCCCGGAAAAATATTCGGTTGTAAAGAGATGAGTAAAGGTTGCCAGCCATGAAAGCGGAAAAAGAATGCGCGCCCATTTCGGACGCCTGACAGCAAGCACCATAAGATAAATGGAGATGGCAAACAATAAAAACGTCATAATGTGACGCGCTTTTGTGGCGGACTGTGACTGCTGCAAAAAACCCGGATAGACCAGCATGAGCGCGCCGAGCCAGTACAGATGATTTTCATAACGAGGCCAGAGAAGGATTAAAGCCTGGACAAAAAATACAACCCCCGCGCAGCGTATCAACAGGGTGACGACATGCCAGCCCGCCGGATTAGAACCAACAAGGGAATGGATCAGCTGATACGTCCAGGGGAACGGACGGTCGTGGGCATAGAAATCAAACTGAAGGGCTGGGTTGAGCTCGTTGAACATTACGATTTCCCAATCATCCCAGTAATAGCCCAGAGTTGGCAGCACATACAAGTACGTAATAAACCCAATAATTAACAAAGCCACTGGATAAAACCAGGGCTTTTCAGAGTACATCTTCAATTTAGCAATATCGATCCTGATCATCAGGTCTTGATTTCACCAGGCTCATCGTTCAACTTCAAGCCTCGCAAGGCTTCGTCCATGCTGGTGGCTGCGTCACGACGCATGCCTGCTGCCGGTGTCCCGCAGTATGGACAGATATTCCACGGCAGCTCCATCAGCCGGTTGCAGTTTTCGCAATCCTTCTTGAGCCTGGTATGACAGTTCGGACAGACCTGCCAGTCATCCTTGACGCGGCGCTCACAGCCGGGACAGAGCGGCAAATCTTCCAATGCCTGGAGCAGGGCTTCCTCCTCCAGTGTGCGCTGGTACTCCTCCTCCAGTGTGCGCGGCGGACGAAGTATGAGATAGACCAATACACCAGGCAGGCTCAACACCGCGACCAGCAGGGTTGCAAGCACCTGAACCAATGGGTCGCGCGCCCGTGTGCGGATGTCGCGGTACGTCCAGATGACGAGCGCGATCCAGAGAGCGGCCAGGAACGCGCCGCCAAAGCCGGTCAATACAAGGATGAGACTGCTGAAGAGCGTTGGATCGAAGGTCATAGGGCCTCAATGGGATATTGTATCCCAACTCCCGCGAAGAGCAAGCGGGACGATGTCAGGGAGTATCGTGATGGAAGCGCCACTCGCCCGAATCCTGGTCCACGTAGGAATGCGAGCCGATCACTTCGTAAAAAGTGATGCCCGGACGCATATACAGCAATGACCCGTCTGCGCCTGTAATCAACAGAGGCTGGTCTGTGTTGGTGCGATACCAGATCGCGGGAACTGCCACCCCGTCGCGGAAGACATAAGCTTCCCCGGAACCCGTCAAGTCTATCTGGTAGACTTCATCCTCCTCGTCGAATGTATTCGCAAAGTTGTGTGGGGCGAGCAGGACAACTACGTTCGAGGCATGAACCTGGGTACCGCTTGCGTTATCCATCAGCGGCGCGTACTGTTCAGGTTTACCGTTCCGAAGATCATCTGTCTCCTGGTAGCGGATGTACTGCTGCGTTTCAGGGATGTATTGCCAGTAGTTATAGGAATCGAATGAAAAATTTGTAACGATCTTTTCGCCCTTCAACTCAGAGAGAGGCGTCAGCTCGTTGAAAAAGCCATTGCGGATCACGGGGCGATTATTATTGAGAGCGCTGCCGGCCAGGCAGTCCTCCCATTCGGGGGTGTAGAAATAGGAGTTATTGTAGACTTCAATATTGCGGGTCGGCATCAACTTGAATGGTGGACAGGATCCATTGGTGGGTACGACAACATAATCTGCAAGATCGCTCAATTTGAAATGATCGAGCACACGCGGGTCGGCAAATTTAAAAACAAGAAATGCCTGGTACATGCGCTGGATGTTCTCATCGAAATACCGTCCCGAGCGTACGGGTCCCACCCATTCAGAGTTATTCCCATAGAAGATGGCGATGAAGCGCGTCAGCCCGCCTTCGATATAGTATTCGTATACGTTATCAGCAAGGGTTAGTCCAGACTGCGGACGGATGTAACGCGGATAATTCGCCACCTTGATCGCCAGAGGACGCCGGTCGAGCAGGGCAGGATCGGATGCAGGCTGGCCGGTCAACGGGTTCAGGCTGGTCGCCAGGGTAAACGCTGGGACGGTCACTTCTGTAGGAAGCGACTCCGGGAGGATCACAAACTCGGTTGGCGTGGGCAGTGGATTGACCGAAGGAAGAACACTGGGACTCGGGGCCGCGTCCGCATACGGGGAGCCTGATGCGGTCTCATCGATCGGTTGAAATGGCGTCGGGGAGGGCACGCCTGCCGCCAGAGAAATATCATTCGCAGCGAGGTCACACGAGGAAAGGAGTAACAAAAGCAGCAGTGCAATGTTCAGGCGAAGCAATTGCATGAGGTAATTCTACAACAAAGGGATAGACCTGCAAACCCCGCACGCCTCATCCTATGAAGTACGAAGCGTGCGGGGCAAACCTGATAAAATTGCCGTTGCATGGCCATCCTGATAACATTCCTGATCCTGGTATTGACCGCATCGATACTCCTGATTTTGAGGATCATGGTGCCCGGTTTTCGCTACAGCTGGTCTTTTGCAGTGGGCGGCGCGTTAATTGCCTGGATAAGTGTTCTTGCATGGCAGTTCCAGATGCCGATCAGCCTGCAGCTGCCTGCCTGGCAGCCGGACACACTTTTTTCCCAATCCCCGACATTCAATGCAGACAATATCTCGTGGGCTTTTGCATTCAGCCTGATTACTTTATGCCTGGCGATCATTATTACGGCCGTTGTGCGCCCGCGCTTCCCAGGCCCGATCAACTGGGTGGGTACACTCGTCCTGACATCGCTGGGTATGCTGTCTGTGGCTGCCGCCAACCCGCTGACGCTGGTGCTGATCTGGGCAGCGATCGATCTTGTCGAAGTCATTGTGCAGATCTGGTTTGTGGAAGATCCAAAATTGAGCGAACGGGTGGTAGTCTCGTTCGCTTCACGCGCCGCGGGAATCCTGGTCCTGCTCTGGGCTGACCTGGTCGGCGCGGCCGGCGGACAGATCTCAGACTTCCGTGCCGCGACTTCGCAGACAGGGATTTATCTGCTCATCGCAGCAGGGTTACGTGTCGGGGTGCTTCCGTTACATCTGCCTTATCCGAACGAGTCTGCACTGCGGCGCGGCTTTGGGACCGGACTGCGTATGATTTCAGCAGCTTCCAGCCTGATACTGCTGGCTCGCATCCCGGCCAGCAGTATCAATTCGCCCATCACCCCCTACCTTCTGATACTGGTTTCCTTTGCGGCACTATACGGCGGCTGGATGTGGCTGCGTGCGCCGGATGAGTTGACTGCTCGACCGTTCTGGTTGATCGGCATGGGATCGCTCGTCGTCGCGGCGGCACTGCGCTCCAACCCGATCGGCGCGGCGGCCTGGAGCTGCGCGCTGATCCTGCCGGGCAGCGCGTTGTTCCTCTTCTCAGAACAAAACAGATGGCTGACACGTGCACTTTACATTGGCGTGTTTGGCATCTCGGCGCTGCCATTCTCATTGACAGCCAGCGGCTGGGTCAGCGGCGGCACTGGCTTCTGGCCGGCAGTGCCCTTCCTGATGCTCTCTCATGCAATGCTCATCGCAGGTTATGTGCGTCATGCACAGCGCACACTGACGCGATCTCCCAACGAGGACCAGCCCATTTGGGCGAAGAATGTCTATCCCGTCGGCATTATGCTTCTGCTGCTTTCGACGATCTTTCTTGGACTCTTCGGTTGGGCTGGAGCCCTGCAAATCGGTAACTTATTCTTTGCACTCATCGTTCCCATCCTGACCTTTGGCCTGCTCTGGCTCACGCCGCGTTTACGCATCCTCAACCCGGTCCGCGCGCACTGGGTGCGTCCTGCAAATGAGTCCTGGCTGGATTGGACATATCAGGAGTTATGGAATCTGTATCGTCAGATCGGACGTGCGAGCAACGCGTTTACAAATCTGCTCGAAGGCGAGAGCGGCATCATGTGGACCCTGCTGTTCCTCGTGCTTTTTATGACAGTATTTACACAAAGGACCCCCTGAGTCATGGCGCAGACCTTTGCATGGATCGCTGTCGTACTCATTCTTATCACTTCCACAGGATTGCTGATCGTGCGCGACTGGCGCTGGCTGATGATCCTGCTTGCCGTCCAATATCTTGGCATGTTCGTCCTGGTGCTTCAACACTGGCCGCTCGGAATGGCCTCCGTAAAACTCGTGGCCGGGTGGATGTCCACAGCGATATTAGCCATGACTCGTTCAGGCTTCCCATTGCAAACGCTCGATGAGCAGAGCACCTGGCCGCGGGGGCGACTCTTCCGCTTGTTCGCGGCGGGCATTATCCTGCTGATCGTATCAGTCATCACTCCAGCCGTGGATACGATCATGGCTGACGCGGGATACGCGGTGACGGGCGGCAGCCTGCTGCTCGTCGGTATGGGATTGCTTCACCTGGGAATCACATCCTACATCCTGCGTGTGGTGATCGGTTTATTGACCGTTCTCTCTGGCTTTGAGATATTATATTCCGCGGTGGAGGGCTCGATCCTTGTCGCAGCACTGCTGGCTGCCATCAACCTGGGGCTGGCTATGGCTGGCGCCTATTTATTTCTCGCACAAAATACAGAACAAGAGACCGGCCTCGAATGAACGCGCCAGCCATCTGGATCATTTTTCCAATCCTTATTGGGATCTTATTATTGCTCATCAGCAACCAGCGTATTCTGAGCATCCTGGGTGGTGTGGCTGCATTTCTGCTGGCAGTGATCGCCGAGTTTTTTCCGATCGAAACAGCCTTGACCGTAGGGAACATATCGATCAAGATAAATTCATCCCTTGATGTATTGGGACGCACGCTTCTTATCCAGCCTGCTGAAGGACCACTCCTTGCAATGATTTACGGCGCAGTGGCTCTGTGGTTTTTTGGAGCCGAGGCCTCGAATTCTGCAAGACGCCTGATTCCCCTCGGATTCATGATCACAGGTTTGATGGTGGCCTCCATCGCAGTCGAGCCTTTCCTGTACGCTGCTCTCTTTATCGAAATGGCGATTCTTCTGTCCATACCTCTGCTATCAGGCATTTATTCACCGCCAAGCAAAGGCTTACCGCGCTTTCTCGTTTATCAGACATTGGCTATGCCGTTCATTCTACTGGCGGGGTGGTTGCTCAGCGGGGTCGAAGCCAGCCCAGGCGACCTTGCCCTTGCCTCGCAGTCAGCCGCCATGCTCGGGCTGGGATTTGCATTTTTACTAGCAATCTTTCCGTTGTACAGCTGGATTCCCATGCTCGCGGAAGATGTATCACCGTACGTTCTCGGCTTCATTTTGTGGATCCTGCCTACCATCACGATCATCTTAGGCGCCGGTTTTCTCGATCGATATGCGTTTCTCCGATCTTCCCCACAGGTGGACACCGCCGTGAGGCTTGCCGGTCTTGTCATGCTGGTCACTGCTGGAGTATTTGCGGCTTTCCAGCGCAGCTTTGCGCGCATCATGTCTTATGGAGCTATTGCAGAGACAGGCTTTGCGATCCTGGCGCTCAGCCTGGATCTGCGGCTGGGCATCCCGATCCTATTCCTGTTGATACCCGCTCGCGCCCTGGGTCTGGCAGTCTGGTCCCTCTCGGTGTCGGTCATTAAGGGTCAGGTTGAAAGTATGCGGTTTGGCACAACGCGCGGCATCCTGCGTATCCTGCCATTTGCGGGCGCCAGTATGATCATTGCTGCACTTTCCACGAGTACCTTCCCGTTGCTGGCAGGATTCCCGGCTCGGCTGGCATTATGGGAGAGCCTGGCGCGTGAGTCACTTGGAGCCGCCCTCTGGATGGGGATCGGCATCGTGGGCCTGCTTACCAGTGCCTTCCGTTCACTGGCAGTGATCAGCATGGCAGAGGAATACACAAGCTGGGAACCGCGCGAGAGCATGGCCCAGCGGATCATGCTCGGCCTGGGTGTGCTCGGTCTATTCCTACTGGGGATTTTTCCGCAGTCAGTCCAGTATTTTTTCAGGGAACTGCCGCTTATGTTCGAACAATTGGGGCGCTAAAACACAGAGTTGGCTGGCGGTATAATCCATCCAATGTACCCTTTTGGAGGTATCCATGGAATTTGAACAACTCGTCAAACGCCTCGAATGGCTGGATGAAGAACACCGCAAGACGAGAGCAGTGATTACCACGCTGGAAGAGCGAATGGCGGCACTGGAAGCGAACATCGATACTGTTGCCAAACAGGTGAAGCCTCTTCCCAAGCAGATCGCGGATGTTGCCAGCACTGCTGCGCGCCTGGATCAGTTCGACGCTATCTTTGCCAAGCAGCGCGAAGATATGAAACAGGCACTCGATGAGATCGAAAAGCGGCATCATAAACGAGAGCTGGAGGTCACCAAACGGCATCATGAAGACCTGGAGCCCCTGACAAAAGCGATCGATGCATTAAAGGTCAGGATCGATGCAGAATTTCCTCCTATTAAGCATGACATCAAAACCCGCATTTTGGAAGAAGCGCGCTTGAACGAAGCCATCAAGGAGTTGAAACCACCCATTGACGATGCTGTACGCATTTCACACGAAGCCATCCGCACACAGCATGTATTCGACGAGGCTCGGCGGCAGGAAGCCAAGCGTGTTGCAGACCTGCAGGGTGAACTGGCTGCCCTGCGTAAGCGGATCGATGAAGTTCGCGGCAAGGCTGATCTCAGCGTGGATAGCTACAAAAATATGGAAGGCCGCATCCGAGAGCTGCAGTTATCCGAAACAGAACGCAAGGCTGCACAGATCGCATTTATCGAGCAGCAATCCATCGCCCAGATCGACCGCGATCGCTCTTACAAGGAATGGAAGGATAAGTTCGACGCCATTAAAGTACAAACCCAGACCTTTGACACCCAGGTATTAGCCCTCGAGGAAGCTTTGCGGAAATCCAGCCGGGCCCAGGATACCTATAACGAGCTCAATACCAAGCTCGAACGCCGCATCAGTGAAGTGACCGAAATGCAGCGGCTGGCAGAGGACCGGTTGAGACAGGAATGGGTCACATTCAAAGCAGACGATCAGAAGCGCTGGACGGGCTATTCCCTGTCCCAGGATGAAGGCACAAAGGATGTCCGCCGCCTGGTTCAAAAATTGGAGGAACGCATCCCTCCGCTCGAAGACCATATTGAAAATATACAGGATCAGATGCACCAGACCACCTCTGCTACCGAACAACAGCTTCAGGAATTAATGAATGTTGCACATGAGTGGCTCTCAGCCTACGAGCGCATCATGGGTCATGGCAAGACAGTCAGGAAGACAAAGAAATAAGATCCAACTAATAAGATTCAGCCTTTCCTCTTTCTTCTTTTATTGCCCGAGAGGAAAGAGGAAAGCTTTTTATTCATGCGAGTCATTGGTACAGCAGGTCATGTAGATCATGGCAAGTCCACACTGATTGCAGCGCTGACGGGAGTCCACCCCGACCGACTAAAGGAGGAACAGGCGCGCGCGATGACCATCGAACTGGGATTTGGCTGGCTCACTCTCCCGAATGGAGAGGAAGTCGGGATTGTGGACGTGCCGGGTCATCGTGACTTTATCGAAAATATGCTGTCCGGGGTCGGAGGGATCGACGCGGCGCTCCTGGTCATTGCCGCGGATGAAGGCGTCATGCCGCAGACGCGCGAACACCTTGCGATCCTGGATCTGCTGCAAATCCAGGCTGGCCTCATCGTCCTGACCAAGACCGACCTCGCTTCAGACGAAGCCTGGATCGATCTCGTCGAAACCGACATTCGCTCGGCTGTAGCCGGCACCGTCCTGCAGGATGCTCCCATCGTGCGCGTATCAGCCAGAACCAAAAGCGGACTCGACTCATTAATCTCCAATCTTCAATCTCTTCTCAGTAACAAGCCAGCTCGGCCCGACCTCGCTCGTCCGCGCCTGCCCGTGGACCGTGTCTTCACCATGAGCGGCTTTGGCACAGTCATCACCGGCACCCTGAGCGATGGGCATCTATCCCTTGGCGATGAAGTGGAGATATTACCGTCTGGGCATAAAGGCAGGATCCGCGGTTTGCAAACACACAAAAAAAAGGAGGAGAGAGCTATACCCGGCTCGCGCACTGCTGTGAACATTTCCGGGGTCGAGGCAGAAGCGATACGACGCGGCGATGTCGTCGCATACCCGGACCAGTATCAGCCTACCCGGCGGCTCGACGCGCGCTTCCTTCTCCTGAAGGATAGCTCCTCACCCACCAAACATGGCGATGAAGTGAAATTTTTTGTCGGAGCCAGCGAAACTATTGCCATGCTGAGATTGCTTGGAAAGGAAGAACTGAACCCCGGCGAGGAAGGATGGATACAACTGGAGCTGCGTGACCCCGTCGTTGCTGTGCGCGGCGATCGATATATTTTGCGCCGTCCTTCGCCGGGAGAAACGCTCGGTGGCGGTGTGATCGTCGATCACCAGCCGAAGGGACGACACAAACGGTTCGATGAACAGATACTGAAATCATTGGAATCCTTATCCCACGGTACTCCGGCAGAAGTGCTATTCGAGGCCGCGCTGGCTCTCAATGCCGCGCCCATCCGGGAGGTTGTGAGCCGATCACGCCTGGAAACATCAGATGCTAAACCCGCTTTGCTGGAATTACTCGAGAACAAATCCTTAATCCCATTGGAGCAGGGCGAACTGAATATTCAAAGCGATCTGCTTGTCATCGCTCTGCCCCAGTGGAATTCATTGCGTGACATGATTTTGCATACTGTGGAAGCTCATCATAAAAGCTATCCTCTTCGACGCGGCATTCCACGCGAAGAACTGAAAAGCAGACTCAAAGTATCTCCGAGAGTGTTCAACGCATTGAGCGATACGTTGATTCGCGAGGGATCGCTTGCCGATCGTTCCACATCGCTGGCAAAATCCGAACATGAGATCAGATTCGATGATGGTCAACAGGCAAAGATCCAGAACCTGATGAGCAGATTCGAACAGAATCCGTTCAGTCCTCCATCATTCAAGGAATGCCAGGTGGACGTCGGCACCGAAGTCATGAATGCATTGGTAGAAATGGGTGCCTTTATCCTTGTTTCGAACGATGTTGTCCTCCGCAAACTGGATTATGATGAAGCCGTCAACAGGATTCGTGAAACCCTATTTCAGAATGAAAGGATTACCCTGGCTGAAGTGCGCGATCTTTTAAACACCAGCCGCAAGTATGCACAGGCATTGCTCGAACAC
>DATFET010000096.1:0-5155 GCA_035250835.1 Anaerolineales bacterium | reverse complement strand
GCAGCTCTGCGTACCAGCCAGTTATACAATGATGCCCTGGCAGGTCGGCGGATGGCAGAGGAAGCCAATCTCCTGAAGAGTCGCTTTTTGTCCATGGTAAGTCATGAATTGCGTACACCTCTCAGCTTGATCGTTGGGCTGAGTGAAATGGTCCTGCGCGAGGGACAGGATTCAGCTCATTTGACGCGCACAACCTTGCGGGATCTGGAACAGATCAACACCAGCGCGCAGCATCTTGCGCGCCTGATCGGCGATGTACTCGACCTAACAAGTAGCGAAGCAGGTCAGCTCCATATCCTGCGCGAACCGCTCGATTTGGCAGAGGTCCTGCACGTCGCAGCCAGGATCGGGGAAGAACTTGCCCGGGAAAAAGGTCTGGCATGGAATGTCCAAATTCCGGACCAGGGGCCATGGGTGATGGGAGATCGTACCCGTCTGCGGCAAATCACACTGAACCTGATCAGCAACGCTGTCAAGTTTACGCCTGCAGGTCAGGTGCGTCTTGATGTGACGGTGAAGGATGACCATGTGATGGTCGCAGTCAGCGACACAGGGATTGGAATTTCACCGGACGAACAGGGCACAATTTTCAACGAATTTTATCGTTCCAGAACTGCCCTCGAAACAGGATACAGAGGTCTGGGCCTGGGACTGACAATTTCAAAACAACTGACAGAACAACATGGTGGGCAGATTGAGGTATGCTCACCAGGTAATCTTGGACAGGGTTCAACGTTCGCCTTCAGTTTGCCGATACTCTCTAAAACGGGTACATCGGTTGAACTTGTTCCTCCATTGGCTTTCACTGCCAACCCGGTTGTCATACTGGCAGATCATCCTGAAACAACTCTCGAACTATCCGAGTACCTGAAATTACGGGGATTCAATACCCATCTATGCTGCGTGGACGAAGACGGTGGATGGCTGTCTGAAATTATTCAAACAGTGCCCTCCGCCATTATTCTCGAGGAGCAGCTTGCAAGGCGCATGGGCTGGGCTATCGTAGGCATGCTGAAAAGACAAGCTGCCACTGAGAACGTCCCTGTGCTGATGTATTCGCTCGATGCAAAAAAAGATCAGGGGCAAATTCTGGAGTTGAACTATCTTCACAAGCCGCTCCAATCTGAACAACTTGCGAAGGAATTGGAACGTATCGGTACTTCAAAAGAAGCTGGGAAAACAATATTGATTGTAGATGATGATCCGGGCATTTTGGACATACACTGCCGACTGGTCGAGCAATCCGGTCGGCGGGCAGTGACTGCGCGCAACGGTCGAGAAGCATTGAGGTGGGTCGAGGAGCAAGCGCCCGATCTCATTCTACTGGACCTGATGATGCCCGAAATGGATGGCTTCACAGTGTTGGATGAATTACGCGCCAGGGAAGCCACACGGGACATTCCGGTGATCATTCTTACAGCGCGTCTTCTTTCGGATGCCGATCTTGATCGCTGCAACCGCGGCGTTGCCACCATCCTGGGCAAGGGACTGTTCAGCGCGGAAGAGACCCTCAGGCACATGGAAGCCGCGTTAACCCGCCAGCACACTTTGAACAGGGCAACCCAACAGCTCATCCGCAAGGCAATGGCATACATCCATGCCCATTATTCGGAATCGATCATCCGCGAAGAGATCGCCGAGCATGTGGGCATCAGCGCGGATTACCTGACAGATTGTTTCCGTCAGGAGCTGGGAATCACACCGATCACGTATATTCGCCGCTACCGAATCCGTCAGGCATGCGAGCTCCTGCAGAACTCGGAGCAATCCATTACGCAGGTTGCACTGGCAGTTGGTTTTTCAGACAGCGCTCATTTTGCACGTACTTTCCAGCGCGAAATGAAAGTCACGCCGCGCGCTTATCGCCGAAACAAACAAGGCTGACTGTTCTGCATCCGCTTCATCATCCAGATTGAACAATCCTGCTTTTCAGGCTGGGATTGTTTTGTTTAACCGTCGACCACATCCCGCTAACCTTCAAAAACATCCTGTTTTCCGGCAAGACCTCCTTCCTTGGATTCTATATAATGATGCAAATGGAGAACAGGTAATGAGTCCAAAAACAAAGCGAACCATACTGTTAATGGGTAATGAGGCAAACCTGGGTTATCTGCTTGGCAGATTTGCGGAACAGAGCGAATACCAATTGACGGTTTCAGCGGAGAAGATCTCCATTGAGGATGTTGCGGTTGCCAATCCCGCGGCAATCATCTTTTCATCTACCGATTTTATGGCCCAGTCACAGGCGCTTGTCATGGAACTGGCCGGTATCGAAGTGCCGATCATTGTCTGTTCTTCGGTCACCGATGTAGCCATGGCAAGGGAACTGGGCGCGGATTACTGCCTGCTTCACCCGATCACGTACGAAGGTTTTCAAGGCGCGCTGGCACTTGCCCGCACGCCAAAGCGCGCTTAATCCAGTTTAGTGACAAAAATTTCCAGTTTTTTGGCAAGTCTTTTAGCCTGCCTTTCTCTATAATCAAAACAGATCATTGGGTGGATTGCACCCATCCGCCATAAGTTGGCGAGTTCGATCGCCGCTTTCAAAATCAGAATCTCAAAAAGGAGAAGAAGTGCCATGAAAAAGTTAGTCACACTGTTATCGTTCATCACTGTGCTCGGGCTCCTGCTGTCCGCTTGCGGTGGAGCGGCCACCCCTGCGCCGGCCACAGATCTGCCCGCAGCAACCGAGCCGCCTGCGACGGAGGCGCCAGCCACAGAGCCACCGGCAACTGAGCCCCCCGCTGCAGAGCCTTCAGCAACCTTGAAAATCTGGGCCGACGACACCCGTACACCGATTTTGCAGGGGCTGGCAGATGATTTTCTAGCCGAATACAATGTGGAGCTCGTCGTCGAAGACCTTGGTAGAGTCCAGGATATCCGCTCACAGATCATCATCGCTGCGCCTGCCGGTGAAGGTCCCGACATTTATATCGGCGTCCATGACTGGCTGGGAGCTTTGGCCGAGAGTGGCCTCGTGGCTCCGATTGAGCTGGGTGATAAACAGGCTGAATTTGTCGAGTCGAACCTGGAAGCTTTTACCTATACAGACGGAAAGCTTTATGGTGTGCCCTATGCCTCCGAGAACCTTGGTTTCTTCTACAATACTGAGCTCGTCCCTGAGCCGCCGACCACCTGGGAGGAAGTGCTTGAAATTGGTCGCCAATTGAAGGACGAAGGAAAAGCTCAGTATGCCTTCGCCGTTGCCACTGGACCGCTGTACAATGCCCTGCCAATCCAGACAGCCTTTGGCGGCTATATCTTTGGCGTGGATGCGAACGGTGCATGGAATCCCAACGATGTTGGCCTGGATAGCGAAGGCGAGGTTGCTGCAGTCACCTTTATGGCAGATGCTGCCGCAGAGGGCCTGATGCCCAATACGTTCGACTACGAAACCGCCCACTCCCTATTTGAAACTGGCCAGGTCCCATTCTTAATGGCCGGTCCCTGGGCGCTTGACCGCATTCGGGCCTCGGGTGTGCCCTACGCCGTAGCTCCCTTCTTCCCTGACGAGGGCGTCCCGTTCCTGGGTGTGCAGGGCTTCATGATCAATCCCTTCAGTCCAAATACTCTCCTGGCGCAGACTTTCCTGACAGAGTTTGTCGCCACAGAGGAATTCATGCAGCAAATCTACGAAACTGGATTGCGCCCATCTTCCTTCAAGTCTGTCCTGGAAACAACGGAGGATCCGGACCTGAAAGCCATGGGAGAAGCAGGTGCGAACGCCATGCCCATGCCGAACATTCCCGAAATGGGTTCTGTATGGAGTGCTGCGGATAACGGTATCACGCTGGCAGTGACCGGCGAGCAGACCCCCGAGCAGGCTATGGCAGATGCCGCTGAGCAGGTGCGTACATTGATCGCTGGCGAGCTTGTTGGCATGGTCAACCTGCCCGGCACCTTCCAGGATAAGGCTGGCTGCGGCGCTACGTGGGATCCTGCCTGCAAGGCGACCTCCATGACACAGGGTGATGACGGACTGTATACACTCACCGTTCAATTACCGGCCGGTGACTATGAGTACAAGGTAGCCCTGGACGGCGCCTGGACAGTCAACTATGGCTCGGATGGCGCACAGGATGGACCTAACTATACTCTCAGCCTGCCTGGCGACAGCAACGTGACCTTTACGTACGATCCAGAGACCCATCTGGTGGAAGTCACAACCGAATAGTTCGATTTTCCCTACATGAAGGCCGGGAAAATCCCCGGCCTTCATGTAATCATTCTATACATGGAACTGGCTCACCTGGCTATAACAGGCGCGGGTTACTTGTACGCCTTCTCTTCGAAGACACATCCCACTGATAGATCCTGTGATTGGGAAAGCGCGCAGATGGAAACGTAGAGGTTCAAACATGACTTCTCTTGCCTCCCAGAATTACAGTAAAACGAGAATTCCTTCCTCGGATACAGTCATACCTCACCTGCTGCGGCTGGCAATTTTGGTCGCCATTGACGCCTCCGGGATATGGTTGCTCAGCAGATTCCTATCTCTGGGTTACTACCCCTTAATGGCGGTAACCCTGGTTATTCTAATTTTCGTAAACATTGTGCTGATCCGCCGGCAGGCATACCCGATCCGCTGGATGGTCGTCGGTCTGGTACTGATGATCATGTTCACGATCTACCCGATCTTCTTTACCGTCTGGGTCTCTTTTACCAACTATGGAGAAGGCCATCTCATCACAAAAACGCAGGCGATAGACCAGATATTGAAAGCAAAATATCTCCCGGAAACCGGGCTGGCATTCACCTGGACGGCTTATAAGACCCCGGAGGGTGTTTATACCCTCTGGCTCCAGGATGCAGACGGGAATGGGTATCTGGCGCTGGTAGGTGAACCGCTCACTCAGCCCCAGCCCGGAGAGTCAGGGCTCGGGGAGCTTGACGAGAATGGCATCCCAAAAACGATCGATGGGTATCAACGATTGAACGTTTTTGAGGCTGCTGCGGATCAAAGCCTGACGGAAATCCAGTTTGGAGAGGAAGGAAGGAGCATCCAGGTTCGATCCGCAAGGGAAGCTGCGGAACTGGCGCCCCTCTATGTTTATGATCCGGACGCAGACACGATGACCAACCAGGAGACCGGGGTCGTCTATCAAAACTTGCGAGGCACATTTACTGATCCAAACGGTGACCAGATCCGACCGGG
>DATFET010000072.1:0-3568 GCA_035250835.1 Anaerolineales bacterium | reverse complement strand
GCGATCGGCTGGTCACCGGCCTGACCGAAGGGGAAAACAATGTCTGCAAATCCAACCGTGTTGGAGTTACGCAGGTAGAACGTCCCATTGCGGTAGACCCCGATGGTGTCGGTGCCATTCCCATCCCAATCGCCTGTCACCGGGTAGTCGCCTGGGATGCCATAGTTGATGGCAACGTCTGCAAAGCCGGAGGTGTTGGTGTTCTTCAGATATAGCAGACCGTTGCTCGGACGGAACACGCCAGCCGTATCCGCGCCGCCGGACGCGAGCGCACGGAATCGCAGTGTGCCTCCCGTGCCTGTCAATGTGTTATCGTCAGAATCGCCATTATATTGAGCGACCTCGATGAAATAAGTACCAGGTGTGAGATTCACCACCAACTGGGATTGGAGGGTATTGGCTGTGTCATCGTTGCATGCCACCAGGGAAGAACCGCTGGTCCATACCGCAATATAAGTATCATAGATGCCTCCACTGGGCGTGGTAGATCCAAATGTATCGAAAGATACATTCATCGTGGTTGCTGCAGTAAAGCGATACCAGACGTTCATCGTCCCCTGGTTGATGACATTGCCTCCACAATTCAACTGACCCGGATTGTTTATAGTACCGGGAGTTGCTCCGCTGGTGTCGAGAGTTTCAGAATATGGGATTCCGATTACGGTCGCGCTTCCCATATTGTCATTAGGCGGGGGAGCTGAAAGCTGAGCGGGCGGCCCGTAGATCGTCGAAGCCCCGTTAATATCATCGGATTGCAGGCTTATCAAGCTCGTGTTGTAGTATGGGTCCATGACTGTGATATTGGAGGTGTTCTCGTGTGCCAGGCCGAGAGAATGCCCGATCTCATGCAGGGCAACGATGCCGATATCCATCCCGCTGGTATTGCAGGTCCAGTACTCGGAGCTGTCGAAGTGCATATCTCCTGCGGCTGTTGCCCCGTTCGGAGGGGGATAATAGGCATGGGCAAGGGTGCCCGAGGGACCGTCGAAGTGATGCGCCCCGATGCGGATATCGCCGCTGGCGCCGTTGGCATTGAAGGCTGCACCGTTATCGTTTACCTGCACGAATTGAATATTGGCGACTGCCTGCCAGGCGGCGAAGGCATTCTGGATCTCCGTGATGAAACAGGCCTGGAAGCCAGGCAGAGAGGAAAAGGCAACGCTGCTGCCGGCGTTCTCAGCAGCAAAGCTGATGCCAGTTCCCATAAAACTATATGTGACAGTTCCACCGGAAGAACCGGCCTGGGCTGTGCCCCATTTATTTCCCGGAAAGACAAATCCAGCAGATGATGTATCCTCCAGAAGGAGTCCGCCCTCATCGATAAACTCCGGGTTCTCTCCCTGGGCTGTGGAGCCCTGGGCCTCGATCTCTTCATAGCACAGCTTTGAGACACGGATATACTCCTGAGCCGCTGCCTGTGTCTCAGGAGAGGCCGGGACAGAGCCGTCTGCTGCCAGGGTGCTGAGAAACCGTGCCTCCGCATCCGCGAGCATCTGTCCGCATGCCTGCTGGTCCAGGGACGTGCCTGCAGATACAACGCTGCCACTTCCGAACCCCATACTGAAAAGGAATACAGACACCAGCAAAATAGTTTTTACCCAAAAATTTGGTGGTTTGGGATAGAGTTTATTCTTCATTTCTTCCTCCAATAGATATCTAACCTGATTATATCTACGCCCGCTCTATCATGGGTATAATTTACAGAAATGTCAATAACAAAAATGTTGGTTTTGCTTCCCACATTTGTACTGTCTGAGGCTCCCGGGCAATGGGCAGGGCTGTGAGCATTTGATGTTCCGGGCTGGAGACAGGGTCGGTCTCCATATTGACAAATTTTCCAGATAAGGGCACGCAAGTTGTATATGCAGGTCTGCTCGATTGTTATTTGTAGACCTCGGCTTCCGTGAGCAGCTTGCCCAGGGAATCCTTGGCGGAAAGGATGGGAGCTTCATCCTGTACTGGCCACTGGATGCCGATGGCCGGGTCGTTCCAGATCAGACAGCGTTCCCACTCGGGGGTATAGTAGTCGCTTGCCTTGTACAGCACCTCGGCTTCCGGGCTGGTCACATAGAATCCGTGCGCAAACCCAGCCGGTACCCAAAGCATGCGTTTGTTCTCAGCTGACAGAGTGTCTCCAACCCATTGACCAAAAGTGGGAGAATGTCTGCGTATATCCACAGCCACATCGAACACCTCCCCGAGGATGACCCGCACGAGCTTTCCCTGCGGCTGGCGAAGCTGATAATGAAGCCCTCGCAATGTTCCACGACAGGATTTCGAATGGTTGTCCTGGACAAAATCTACATCGATGCCGGCTTCCTTGAACTGTTTCTTCTGGTAACTTTCCAGAAAGAAGCCGCGTTCATCCTGAAAGACTTTCGGTTCGATCGATAAGATATCCGGGATGACAGTGGGTAGAATTTTCAAGTTGTTTTCCTTGCACTCTTCGGTATTGGCTAAAGTTGGGTCTGATCATCTGCCCTGCTGGAGCAGGTTTCCCGGTCAGGAGTTAACAATCTGCCAACAAACGGGCATATTATAGCCGCGTTTGATTGACTTTTCCGCGGCCCTGGTCTACACTTTTCTCCATGCTGGCGCGTGTTCATTCCTGTGCGGTCATTGGTCTCGAAGGGGTTATCGTTGAAGTCGAAGTGGATTATTCCAACGGCTTGCCGGCCGTCATCATCGTCGGGCTGCCGGATGCCGCCGTCCAGGAGAGCCGTGAGCGGGTGCAGACCGCTGTCAAGAACGCCGGGCTGAACTTCCCCCGTCACCGCGTCGTCGTCAATTTGGCTCCCGCGTCTGTCCGCAAGGAGGGACCCGCCTACGACCTGCCGATCGCCCTGGGGGTCATGATCCTGGCGGGTTTTCTTCCAAATGACTGTATCGAAAATACGATCGTGGTCGGCGAGCTCTCGCTCGACGGGGTCGTCCGTCACACCCGCGGAGTCCTACCCATGGCGGCGACCGCCCGCGCCAACGGATTCAAGCGGATGTTCGTCCCCGAAGTGGATGCCGGCGAAGCAGCGCTGATCCCGGACCTGGAGATCATCCCCGTCAGATCGCTTGCGGATCTGTACCGGCATCTGTCCGGCCGCTATTTGATCGAACCGTACCAGGCTGCCAGCACGGAGCTCGAGCCGCTCTTCACCCCCACCGATTTCAGTGAGATCAAGGGACAGGAACACGTCAAGCGCGCCCTCGAAGTTGCGGCAGCTGGGGGGCATAATTGTCTCATGGTGGGAAGCCCTGGCGCAGGTAAAACATTGTTAGCGCGTGCGCTGCCGGGCATCCTGCCAGAGATGAGCATCGACGAGTCGCTGGATGTCACTCGGATATATTCTGTAGCGGATCAACTTCCCGCCGGCACGCCGTTGATCAGGCATCGCCCATTCCGCGCGCCGCACCATACCATCAGCCATGCCGGTCTGGTTGGCGGCGGGAATATTCCCAAGCCTGGTGAGATCTCGCTCGCCCACCGCGGCGTCCTGTTCCTGGATGAATTCCCTGAGTTCGGCACGCGCGTCCTGGAAGTGATGCGCCAGCCGATGGAAGACAAAGTCGTCAC
>DATFET010000068.1:0-8444 GCA_035250835.1 Anaerolineales bacterium | reverse complement strand
AACTCCCGAGGAAGTCCGCATGGCGCAATCGATTTTGAAAAACGCGGGCATGACCTCACCCGAGGTCGAGATCCTGAAGGAGATTGCGGAGCTCAGGCAGAGCCTTGCGACGGCCTCGGATGAAACGAAGAAGCAGGAAGTCCGCAAACAAATCCGGGAGAAGCAGATCGAATCCAACCTGATGATGGAACGGCAGAAGAGACAGCGAGGGGCAAAGTAATTTGCCTGACAGCAGAATTTGGCACCAGGCAGTATCTTCCGCTTTGTTAATTTCTCGTTAAGTGTATGGGGGTCTGCTTTACAAAACATGCCTCCCCTGCTATACTTTTCAGCGTTGGATTTGATTTGACTTCCATGGCGCAAAGACGCCATTTGTTTTAGAACAATCGCATGTGAACTACGGCGTCACCCCCGCGAGCAAGTCAGCGAGGGTCTTATTTTTTGTATACTGGATGTACTGCGAGACCGTGGTCTCGCAGCCTGTGCAAAGCGACATTCATGTCGCAATACCGGGGCCAATCAGACCTTTACCGCCATTGGCGGATAAACAATTTTTTTAACAAGTGAGGATAAATAAACTTATATGAGTAAGCACGGAAAACTGAAGATCATTCCCCTGGGTGGACTCGGGGAAGTTGGCAAGAACATGACCGCCTACGAATTCAATAATCAGATTTTGATCGTAGACGCGGGCATTATGTTTCCGCATAACGATATGCTGGGGATCGATTACATCATCCCTGATTTTGAATATTTACGCAAAAGAGCGCGTCAGGTGGTGGGAATTGTCATCACGCATGGACACGAAGACCACATCGGCGCCATTCATCATGTGTTGAGCGACATCCCTGTTCCCGTCTACGGGACGCCTCTGACCATGGGCCTGATCGAGGTCAAATTGGCGCGTAACAATACTGCCAGCAAATCCATGTTGAATACTGTGGAAGCCGGCTCGACCATCGAAGTGGGTCCGTTCAAAGTGGAATTCTTCCACATCTGCCACTCGATACCGGACGCGATCGGTCTGGGGATCACAACCCCGGCCGGGCTGATCGTCCATATGAGCGACTTCAAATTCGATCACACACCTGTGGATGGCTGGCCTACGGACTATGCCAAGCTGGCGGAGTTCTCGAAGCGCGGCGTGGACCTATTGCTCTCCGATTCGACCAACGCTGAACGCCCGGGCTGGACTCCATCTGAACAAGTGATCGGTCCCGCTCTGGATAAGGTGTTCGAAGAAGCCGCGGGCCGGATCATCGTGGCGACGTTCGCCTCGCTGATCTCGCGCATCCAGCAGGTGGCAGACGCCGCCTCCAGGCATGGACGCAAAATGGCGCTGGCCGGCTCGAGCATGATCGATAACGTCAAGATCGCCCGCAAGCTGGGATACCTTGAAATCCCCGATAACGTCCTCGTGCCGCTCGACCAGGCGCTCCAAATGCAGGACCACAAGGTGGTGCTGATGTGCACCGGGTCACAGGGCGAGCCATCCTCCATCGTAGGACGCCTGTCTGCCGGGACGAACCGTCAGTTCGACCTCAAGCCAAACGACACGGTTGTCCTGTCCTCCCACCCGATCCCCGGGAACGAAGAGACGATCAGCAAAACAATCAATCGTCTGCTGCGGCGCGGCGCCAATGTGATCTACGATGCGATCGCGCCGATCCACGTCTCGGGCCATGCCAGCCAGGAGGAGCAAAAACTGCTCCTGAACATGATCAAGCCAAAGCACTTCCTGCCCATCCATGGAGAATTGCGTCAGCTTCGACGGCATGGACAACTGGCTGTCGAGGTTGGCATCCCCCAGGAATGCGTGATTGTCGTCGAGAACGGGCAGATCGTCGAGCTCTCAGGCGGCAGGGTCAAGCTCGGCGAGCGCATCCCGGGCGGATATGTCTTTGTGGATGGACAGTCCATCGGCGACGTGGATTACGATATCATGCGTGAGCGTGAGAAGCTGGCCCGCAACGGCATCTTCCTGATCGATATCAGCGTGGACAATTTGAGCGGGCGCCTCCTGCATGACCCCGAGATCATCACGCGCGGCTTCGTCTCTGCCGAGGATGCAGAGAAGCTGCTCCCCGAGGTCCGCAGGAAGATCATGGACGTGGTTAACGGCGGCGGGTACGACAGCGAAAAGGATATCGCCAACGCAGCCAAATCCTATCTATACGAGGAGACCAAACGCCGCCCGATGGTGCTGGTCACATTGAGCAAGGGATAGATCAAAAATTTTCCACAAACAGCCCGGCCAATCTGGCCGGGCTGTTGTCCTATTTGAGCTTTAATCATTATGGAATTACAAGATCAAAAAATTCTGCCTGAAGATTATTCATCCCGCCGGTCACCAGATGATAACCGATAAATAAATATTTTTCCGCTGATACAACTGGATACGGACCAAAATTGTATTGGCTGCTCTGTATCCTGACTTTATTGACATTTCCAGTGTCGAATTCGAAAACCACATCGTAAGTCGCCGTCTCCGAATTTACCGTGCCGGACGTCCAGGCCATGTTGGTTTTATCAGGCATCGTCCTGATAGCCATGTCTTGCTCTTCCACACTCTTGCCCGCTGGAACGACGAGTACTACTCCCTTCGAGTCCACATCCGCTTTCTCAAAAATACCGATCAGGATTTCGCCCCTGGTCAACTGAGATAAATGAAACTTCAGGCTGGCGCTCCCACTGGACGGCAGTTTCGTGAACAGGCCATAAGCCATTCGGCTTTCGACTCGTTGATTAACTGTATATGCGAGGCGTCCGCCATTTGTATAAAATGTGCCTACCAGCTGGATCAGGCAGCCTTTATCGTCCGGGCTGGCAGCAATCGTCGATGGATAGGGCAGCCACACGGAACTAATGCAGTTCTGTAACCAGTCTGCACCCGCTGGAATTAGGGTGGCTGTAGGCAGCGGCGTCGGGGTGTGGGTGGGCGGCTCGGGAGTTGAGGTTGGCTCGTTCGGGGGGACAGTATCTGTAGGTTCTACCGTCGGGGAGACCGTCTCTGTGTAAACGACCGCGGTTGGGACTACGGGAGTGGCAGTGGGTTGGGGAGCGGGCAATAATCGATCCCCAAAAACTGTAATCATCGTGACAATGATCGTGCCAACAACACCGATGATCGCGGCCGTGATGGTCGGGTCGATTTTTTTGGGTGGTTCACTGTTCGCCATTCAATCCCAATCCTTTTACCAGTGGTTGAAAAAAGCGCTCATTACAGTTTGATTATTCTACGTCATATTCCAATCCCATTCAAGAGTCACTTTAACAATAAGTTGGATATCTGACGATCGATCCGTCCCATTGGATATTTCTCCAGATCGCCCAACAACACCCATTTCAGATATTTGCTCTGCGAATCCGATTTCAACTCACAGCGATAGACATACACCGAAACCTTAAAATGTGTATACCCATGCTGGATCATTCCCAGCGGTTCAATCCCCTGGACGCTGCGTCGGTTCACGCGCAGCCGCAGGTTGTATCCCGTTTTCAGAACCTGAGCCAGCTCCTCGAGCTGGATCCCAGCAGCGCTGCCATTGGGACTGACGCGCCCGTTCGGGAACTCCCACATCCCCCCAAGCAATCCCTTCGACGGGCGCTTCGCTAGTAAAACCCTTCCTCTTTTCAGGATCACTCCCGCCGCATGAATGTGATGGGGAACGCTTTTCTTCAGCGATTTGACCGGTCTGAGAGTCTGCGTTCCATGCTGGCGCGCCTCACACAGCTTCATCAGCGGGCAGATCAGGCAGCGGGGATTTTTCGGGATGCAGATCGTCGCGCCCAGGTCCATCAGCGCCTGGTTGTAATCGCCGGCTTGCTCTTTGGGCAGGTATTTCTCCGCCAGATCCCACAGTATTTTTTCGCCCTTCTGCGTATCGACCGGCTCGGAGATGTCGAACAGGCGTGCATAGACACGCTTGATATTGCCATCCAGCGCGGGGACGTTCATGTCGAAAGCGATCGAGGCGATGGCTCCCACCGTATAGCGACCGATGCCAGGCAGTTTGCTCAATTCATCGAGATTGCGGGGAATTTCTCCATTGTGTTTTTCGACGACGATTTTTGCAGCTTTGTGCAGGTTGCCGGCACGTCTGTAGTAGCCAAGCCCTTCCCAGGCGTTCAACACCTCCCGCTCGGAGGCGGCTGCCAGGTCATGGACCGTCGGAAATAATCTCATCCACTTTTCAAAATAGGGGATGACCGTCTCGACGCGGGTCTGCTGGAGCATGATCTCCGAGACCCACACGGCGTAGGGATCGCTGTCCGGCAGATCGCGCCAGGGCAGGCTCCGCTTGTTGAAGCGGTACCAGTCCAACAGTCTGGAGGCGAAGCGGGGTTTCATCACATCAAATAAAAACACGGAGCCACGCGCCTGTTCGGCGGCAGCTCCGTGCTGTGGTTGAAGGAAAGGATGCTCGCTCTAGAATTGGAACCCACCGCGCGCCGGGACGATCTTGTAGGAATAATTCTTGACGTAATCGAACAGTTTATCCTGCAGGAGTCCCCAATCGCTCGAGTCGAGGACGCTGCGTGCCTGCGCAAGGTTGCTGGCAATCAGCCCCACCTGGATCTGCGGATACGACCCGTAAATGGTCGCCCAGGCTTCGGCTGGCTGCAGACCCAGCCTCTGCACACCGGGGATGAATTCACCTATGATGAACTCGAAATATTCCTGATCGCGTTCGCCTGCAATATCCCAGGTCATCAATACTTTTACTGTCATATTTTCCTATCGCTGTATTTCATGCTGTTGACCGTGAGCCGACGCTAGCTCTTTTGATAATCCAGCACGACAACGTGAGTCTCATTGGGCAGGCCGCTGCGCGTCACCTTCAGGGAGGGCTGAGTCACCGGCGTGGAGAGACCCATTTCCTTGATGAACTTGTTTAACGAATCGAGCGAGAGCTTTGTCGCAGGTGTGGAGTAGTGCATCGGGATCACCATGTTCGGCTCGATCAGGCTGATGACCTCGGCAGCCTTGGCCGCGTTCAACCCGCCTCCACCACCGACCGGTACCAGCACTACATTGACCGTGCCGAGCGACTCGATCTCGGACTGGGTCGGCGTCTGCCTGAGGTCGCCTAAGTGGGCGACAGTGATGCCATCGTAATCGAAAACGTATATCGTGTTGCGCGGCGATGATTCGCCGTCCTTACTTTTCTTCTTCCCCGAGCTGCCGCTGTCCGACTGGACACCGGTGATGAATACTCCGCCAATCTCGAACTCGCCGGGACCGTCGATCACGTGTGAGACGCCTTTGACCGCGTCGGTGTTGTTGTGGCCGGGCGCCTCGTGGCTGACCGTGACAATATCTGATTTGAGCCGCAGCGAGTCGTAGCCGATCGATTTGTTGTCATAAGGATCCGTCACCACGCTGGCGTAGTTGCGCTCCGTGAGCCGGAAACAGGAATGTCCATACCAGGTAATTTCCATGTAATCTAGTCTCCAGAGAGGATATTATACCCGTTGTTTGATAGGAGATTCAGAATGACAAAATGTCTCTCTGCCCGGCGTGGGACTTCGCGAAGCATCCTGCCGAGACTTGACGAGAGAACAAAATATTATCTTCCAAAGTTTAATATGAAAATTAATAGGTTACCAAGATAAAACCCGTTAGCATCTCGCTAGATTCGAATTTCAAAGATTTATACCTTTTGGAACTCTAAAAAATTACCCCGCGAAAACCTGCAACGAGTTAAATACTGATCCTCCCATTTACCAGGTCGTCCACGAATTGCCAGCGTTTGGTTTTGGTGTAATCTCCATTTTCCGGATAGAAGTATTTTGCGTAGTCCTGCCAGTTGTCGTTCACCCCGAACCCGTCCTTGTCACCGTTCATGAGCTGATAGCGGGCGATCCGCTTCATGGCGTGTTTGGAGAGATCGTTGTCCCTTTCCCAGCCCACGTACATGGCAACCGATTCGGCAAAGTCCTCCTTGCGGTTGAAGCTCCAGTTGGAGCCGCTGGGCTTATCGCCGTAAAAATAGCCGGCCGCGTTGCTGCCGGGCAGGCGGCCATAGCGTCCCGGCGTCCTTTCGTAGGAGCGAAAACCTGAATCGTGTTTGCCGATCAGCTTGACGATCCAGGAGCGGAAGAGGCTGGTAGACCCGCCACTGTACTTTTCAAGCTCCTGCGATAATCTCCAGCCATACTTTGCATCCCAGGCGTGCGCAAACTCATGGACCACCGTCCATGGTGTGAATGTACCTTTCGACGAAAAAGTGACGCGCTTCGCCAGGGCTTCCCCGCCGTGTGAACCGATATCCGCTTTCCTGACGTTAACCCCTCCCGTAAATTCCCTGAACTTCTCACGCCCGCCGATATAACCTGCAAAAGTGTCCAGCACCTTGTGCAGCTTTTCCAATTCCTCGATTGCCCAGTTCCCGATCTGCCAGGTGCCGGTCTCATCCCCCCAATCCCGATCGATCTCCACCTGGAACTCTGCTTTTAACTGCGCCACTTTATCCAGGGCATATTGAGCATCCGATTGATTCATAGGTTTGCCTTTCTATGCGGATTTAGCGATGCGCCTTGACGCCGACCTGCTGGCACATGTCTAATACAGGGCAGGTGGAGCAGTATGGCAGACTGCCGGTGCAGATATGTTTCCCGAACGGGACCAGCAGGCGGTTGATCTCGACCCAATAGCGTTTGGGAAGCTTCGCCTCGAGCGCGACCATGGTCTTCTCGGGCGTGGACGCGGCGACGTAGCCCCAGCGGTTGGTCACGCGGTGTACGTGGATGTCCACGCTGATGAACGGCTCACCGCAGGCGACGCCCATCACGAGATGCGCGCATTTGGGTCCAACACCTGGGAAGGATTGGATGATTTCAGCGTCGCAGGGCAATTCGCCGTCGAATTCCTCAACCACGCGCTGTGCCAGCTCACGGATCTGGACAGCTTTGCGCTCGTGGAACGTGGACTGGTGGATCAGCGCGTCGGTCTCCTCAACCGACAGCTGGCTCACCTCCGACGGCGTCCGCGCCCGCGCGAACAGGCGCCGCGCCACGAGAATTGAGACCTCATCGTACGTGCGGATCGAGATCATACAGGCGACCAGTTGCTCGAACGTGGAATTGAATCCGTCATCAGCCAGTTCGAACATGGCATCTTTTTTAAAGGGATGGATGGTTTTATCGATGGACTTTGCAGCGCGGGGGAAATCAAACGGTTTTTTGACCATACCAGTAAGACCTGCTGCCATCAGTATACAACGTTCGACAGTCAAATGCGAGTACCCAAGAGGATATAACAAACATTCTTATGTAAACAACATGGGCAGGTTTCAATCACCTGCCCATCTGATTACCGGAGTAAAAACTTCCTTGCACTATTTGCTTCAGTTTACGGGATTCCATCCCAGTTCCCGGCGATGGGCATGTCAGCGGGGATGCCCAGGTCGAAGACGGTGTCGGCAAAGCCGACGGTGTTGCTGTTGCGCAGGTAGAAACGTCCGTTGCGATAGACACCGATCGTGGTGTCACCATTATTGTCCCAGTCACCCACCACAGGCTTGTCGCCCGGGATGCCATAGTTCAACTCAACGTCCGCTATACCAGTCGTATTGAGATTCTTCAGGAAGATCATCCCATTGACTGGACGGAAGACGCCGGTCGTATCCATGCCATCCCCGTTCCAGTCGCCGGCGATGCCCACATCCCCGACGTTGCCCAGGTAGAAGGTCACGAATGCCGACCCGGCGCTGTTGCTATTCCTGAGCTGGAATTGACCGATCGAGGGGCGGTAGATGCCGATGGTGTCGATGCCGTCCCCATTCCAATCCCCGGCGATCGGCTGGTCACCTGCCTGACCGAAGGCGAATTCAATGTCTGCAAAGCCGACGGTGTTGGAGTTGCGCAGGTAGAACGTCCCATTGCGGTAGACCCCGATGGTAGCATCTCCATCGCCATCCCAGTCACCCACTACCGGATAGTCGCCCGGAATGCCGTAGTTGAGTTCCACATCCGCAAAGCCGGTGGTATTCGAGTTCTTTAGATACAGCAGTCCATTGCTCGGTCGGAACACACCGGTCGTGTCTGCATCGAATAGAGTCGGATCAGGCGTATGCGTAGGAGTTGCGGTTGGCGTTGCTGTGCTGGTAGGTGTAGAGGTGAGGGTTGGTGTGCGACTGGGGGTAGCAGTGGAGACTGGAGTATTGGAGATGCTGATCTCCCAGACTCTTCCATCATTCTCGAGGCGATTTGAATTGTTATCGATGCCGCGGCTGGCGATATAGATGCTCCTGTTGAATGGATTTTGACTGCTCGGAGCATAGACCACATCCGAACGGATATTATTCTGAGTGCCCATGAACGACAGGTTATAGGCTCGGAGCAGGCTGCCATTCAGGCTTGTCTCTCCGAGGTAATTCTCGGTGCCTACAGTGCTGACAATAAAGAGCGTGCCGTCCACCTGGTTATAACCAATCCCTTCG
>DATFET010000054.1:0-2980 GCA_035250835.1 Anaerolineales bacterium | reverse complement strand
CACAACAGATCATTGATAAGCTGCTGTATCAGCATGAAGTGTTTGGTCATCAACGCTTTCTGGCGCAGATCGATATCGGCGGTTTACCATACAAGAAGGTTGTCCAAACGATTGAGTTATTGGCGACCGAGGTTGCGCCAGTCGTCCGCCGCGAGACTGCCAAGTGAAGCCGAGAGATCAAGTGTTCGCTGGTTTTCTTACCGCATGTATATTAACAAGATTGACAACCAATAACTAATCTAATAGAAGAAAACTTAAGACGGTTTGTTACAAAGCTACGCAGCAGTGTTATCATCACCCTATGACCATATCATCCCCTTGTGGGACAGCCACCGCACAAGCAAATCCCAATCTGGCCTTCATCAAGTACTGGGGCAACCGCGACAACACCTTGCGCCTGCCGATGAACGGCTCCATCTCGATGAATCTGGATGGGCTGTTCACACGCACAACCGTCAGTTTTCAGCCGTCGCTGCCGTATGATGAACTGATCATCAATGGACATGAGATCACAGGCCGCGGCCTGGAGCGTGTCTCTTCCATACTCGATATTATTCGCGGGATGGCAAAGATCGAGGAGCGCGCCGAGGTGATGACGGAAAACAACTTTCCCTCTGGCGCAGGGATTGCCTCGTCCGCTTCGGCGTTTGCGGCGCTGGCGCTGGCAGGCAGCAAAGCAGCCGGGTTGACTCTCAGCGAAAGCGACCTCTCACGACTGGCGCGGCGCGGGTCAGGGTCGGCGTCGCGTTCGATCCCAGGCGGGTTCGTTGAATGGCAGGCTGGGAACAGTGACGAGGACTCCTTCGCTTATTCAATTGCCGAGCCGACTCATTGGAAGCTGGTGGACTGCGTGGCAATCGTCAGCGCTTCTCATAAGAAGACCGGCTCCACCGAGGGACATGCCCTGGCGCCGACCAGTCCGCTGCAAAATGCACGCCTGGCCGACGCACCGCGCCGGCTCGAGATCTGCCGCAGCGCCATCCTGAACTGCGACTTCGACTCGTTCGCCTCCATCGTCGAGCTGGATTCGGACATGATGCACTCGGTCATGATGACGTCCACGCCCGCGCTGCATTACTGGAAGCCCGCCTCTTTGGAGGTGATGAGCCGGGTGCGTGCATGGAGGAGTGAAGGAATCCCGGTCTGCTACACCGTGGATGCCGGACCCAATGTGCACGTGATCTGTCCCGAAACAGAAGCGCAGGTGATCGAGAAGCGGTTAAGGAAAATCCCCGAAGTGAAGGATGTGCTCGTCGCCCATCCGGGAAAGGGAGCGACGATTGTCGAAAATGGGAATTAATTCACCCCCACCCGCCTTCGGCACCCTCCCCCAAATCCACAAGAAAGTTCCAGGATAATTATTTCGTCTTTACAATTTATGGATTTGGGAGAGGGTTGGGGAGGGGCTCAGTAAGCGGTTCGGTGGGAACGGAACGCAGGTCGATCTCGATTGCCGATAGCAGGAACTGAATCCCAAGCAGAACAGATAAAGTAGGCAGCATCACTGTGCCGGTGGGCGCAGGGATGCCGATGCTTGCATACTGGATCCATTTGATGGTGCCGAAGGTCAACCCAAAAAGCAGGAGGGGCAAACCGACAAGCAGGTAGATGCTGCCCATCGAAAAATCATAGATGAAATATTTAAGCACGAGCCGGCGGAACAGTGTGCTCATGAGCTTGAACGGGAATTCGAACAGGATGCGGTGGATGCGCAAGCTCGACTCCTCGCCCTGGTAGCGAGCCGGGATAGGCACATCCTTGACGACCGCGCCGCTCAGATAAAGACTGGCAAGCATCGAAGTCTCGAAGTAATAGGTCCGATCGATCTGCTCGAGGGGCAGCTGGGCAAGGACTTCAGAGCGAATGGCGCTGAAGCCATTGGTCGGGTCGAACAGGTTCCAATAGCCGGTCGCGGCCTTCGCCAGGAATGCCAGTCCCATGTTGCCGACGCGGCGGATCAACGGCATTCTTTGCAGGGACCGAAAATCGCGGAAGCGGTTCCCCTTGGTGTAATCCGCCTGGCCTGCGATCAGAGGCAGCAGCAGGGGCGGCAGATGATCCATATTCATCTGCCCGTCGCCATCGATCTTGACCACGATCTGCGCCTCGAGCTCGAGCGCCCGCCGATAGCCTGTGATCATCGCGCCCCCCACGCCCTGGTTTGACGGATGACGGATGAGGACGACGCGCTCGTCGTCTTTGGCGGAGACAGCCGCCAGGTCCGCACTGGAATCGGGCGAAGCGTCATCCACAACGACGATCTGTTGAACGTACGGGGGAATAGTGCGAAGAACGGATTGGATCTGCTTCTCCACCCTGTAGCAGGGGATCACGACTGCGATGTTATAGTTTCGAAGATCAGGCTGTTCGTTCCTATCCAGGCGAGGGATGGACGAGGCATGAGGCGAGATCATTCCACTGAGATGATGAACTGATAGTGGGGCTGACCGCCTTCCTGTACTTCCACTTCCAGGTTCGAATACTTGCTGCGGATCACATCCGCGATGCGGTTGGCCTCGGCATGGGTTATGCTCTCGCCGTAGAAAAGGGTGACCAGCTCGCGGTCCTCTGCGTCCACTTTTTCGAGCAGTGCCAGGCCGCCCTCTTCCACAGAACCCGCAGAGGCAACCAGCTTGCCGTCCAGCAGGGCGATCACCTGTCCGCTCTCGACCTTGACCCCATCGATCTCGACCGAACGGGTTGCCACAGTAATCTCGCCCGTCCGCACCTGGTCCAGGGCTTTGGTCATCTTTTCGGCAACCGCCTCGAGCTCCCCGTCGGGCTGGAGTGAAAGCATGGCGGCGAGCCCCTGGGGGACAGTGCGGCTCGGGACCACCGCGACCTGTTTGACGGTCACCTCCTTCGCCTGGTTAGCAGCCATGATGATGTTCTTGTTGTTCGGCAGGATGTTGATCATGTCGTGGCGAAAGGGTGCGAAACTCGTGACCACGCGTCCAGTGGAAGTGACGATTGCCATGTG
>DATFET010000045.1:0-5199 GCA_035250835.1 Anaerolineales bacterium | reverse complement strand
GATGGCGATCTTCTTCCCGGCGTTCACATTTCTCGAGGACCTTGGCTATCTGCCGCGTGTGGCCTTCAACCTAGACTGGCTGTATAAAAAAGCCGGCGCACACGGAAAACAATCGCTGACCATGGCAATGGGTTTTGGATGTAATGCAGCAGGAGTTGTCGCAGCCCGCGTCATCGACTCGCCGCGTGAGCGATTGATCGCCATCCTCACGAATAATTTCGTTCCCTGCAACGGGCGTTTCCCAACGCTGATCATGCTCGCCACCGTCTTTGTCGCTGCGGCCTTCCCCCCGGCCCTGACCTCGTTCATTGCAGCCGCGACGGTTGTCGGCATCATGCTGATCGGTGTTGGGTTTACTTTCCTGATGTCGTGGCTTCTATCCCGTACGGTCTTGAAAGGGGAAGCATCCGCTTTTACGCTCGAGCTACCACCCTACCGCAGACCGAACATTTCACGGATTCTGTATACATCCATCATTGACCGCACCATGTTCGTGCTCTGGCGCGCCATGCAGACCGCAGTCCCAGCCGGGGCTGTGATCTGGATCCTTGCTAACCTACCTGTTGGGGACACAAATCCTGCAAACGCCATTGCCAACTGGTTGAATCCATTTGGCATGCTGTTCGGGTTGGACGGGGTAATCATCCTTTCCTATATCATCGCGATCCCTGCCAATGAGATCGTGGTGCCAACCATGATGATGATCTACACTGGAGCCGGCACAATGATCAATGGTCCCGCCACCAGCGCAGGGATCTATCAACTGCTCGTCGTCGAGAACGGCTGGACGATGCTCACAGCGGTCAACCTGATGTTGTTCGCTCTGCTGCACTATCCGTGTGCCACAACGATCATAACAATCTATAAGGAGACACGCAGCAAAAAGTGGGCGACAATGAGTGTGGTGATTACGCTGGGAATTGCATTTCTTGTCACCTTCCTGACCGCCAGTCTCGCAAGATCCATGGGCTGGGTATAACAGGTCCAGCAATGAACAGTTCGAAGATTTTCTGTTTTGCACTGCTCCGCATATGAAGGTCATGAAATGACAAAAGCAATTTTCCAGCCACTCTCCACCCACACCGAATACCCTGTTGAGGAAATGAAAGCGCGCTCATCCGCCTTTCTCAGGGACATGCGGAGACGCCGCACAGTTCGCCAGTTTTCGGATCGTCCCGTGCCGCGCTAGGTCATCGAAGAGTGCCTGCGAACTGCAGGGACTGCACCCAGCGGGGCAAATCTCCAGCCCTGGCATTTTGTGATTGTGAGTGACCCAGCCGTTAAACACGAGATCCGCGTCGCTGCGGAACAGGAGGAGGCTGAGTTCTATCAGCGCCGCGCGCCGCGCGAATGGCTGGAGGCGCTGGCGCCTCTTGGTACGGGCGAGCACAAACCATTCCTCGAAACCGCACCCTATTTGATTGTCATCTTTGGGAAAAATCACAGCCTGCTGGCCGATGGCAGGCGCGTGAAAAATTATTACGTTCATGAATCGGTGGGGATTGCTACGGGTTTCCTGATCGCCGCTATCCACAACGCGGGCCTGGTCTCACTCACCCACACGCCCAGCCCGATGAGTTTCCTGAACGGACTCCTGCACATGGACCCGGACTACAGACCGTTCCTGCTCCTGGTGGCTGGCTACCCCGCTGTCAATGCTGAGGTGCCGATTATTTCAAAAAAGCCGCTGGAAGAGATCGCCACTTTTATATAAAGCAGACCTTCCCATTTTCATTCACATAGCAGGAATCGCCCTGAAATGCCTGCCACTCCGTCATCAGGTCCTGAAGCTCATGGATATAGGAGTTGATCGCGTCTCCGCTCACAACCTTTTCATTGTTCGTAATGACTGGCAGGGAGTGCGCAGATCCGAAACGCTGCGCTGCCTCAGCCGGATCGATGACGACACGATCATAGCCAAGGATTATGTCCTTGAATTCTGCTTCGATGGCATCCGCCTGTGGACTGTTTTTTTCACGAAAAAGTTTGACCATATTTATTGGACGATCCCTGCTTACGATTCGTTACGCTGAAAGGGTTTGTTCACTTCGGACACCTTTTGCAGCAGTTCGTCCCGCATCTCATCTGCAAGGGACGGTCGCGAGGGATATAAATCCTTGAGTTCTTCGCGATCGGCCTCCAGGTCATAGAATTCGAACTTTTCATATTCGTCTTTTGGATAGCTGTAATAAGCCAGGCGGTGACGGCCGCGCGTCAGGGACATCGAAAAGTTTCGAAGAGGGCCAAAGGAGGAATTTGTTTTTGCGTCCAGCGAGAAGACACTGCGCCCCTCATCCACTTCGCCGCCCAGCTCAGGAAGTACTTTTCCTTCCGCCCAGTCCGGGATCGGGTTACTGGTCAGATGGGCGAGGGTGGGCAGCAGGTCCACGCTGCTCGTGAGGCTATGGACATCCCGACGAGCAGTCTGTCCCGGGGATGAAATGATCAACGGGACGTGGACGACCGGGTCGTACAGCAGCGGGGTCCAGTGTCCCAACTCACCGCGCTCGAACATCTCACCGTGATCAGATGTAATAATGATGTAGCTGTTCTCGGTCAGGCCTGAGTCCTCCAGATATTGGAACAGCCTGGCGGTTTCATGATCCCAACTGGCAATGAATTCATCGTAATATTGCCTCTCCAGTCGAAGTTTTTCAGTCTTGTACTTCTTGTCCGAGAGGTCATGGATGAGTTTATCGGGAGCGCTCCACCCGTCTGAAAATGAACCGAAGAAATCCACTGTCGGCGTATAAGGCTCGTGCGGCGGGAAAAAGTGGAGGTAGGTTAGAGTGGGCTGTTGAATTCCCTCAAGCAGATCGATCGCCCCATCCACGACATCCGGCAGTAGAAATAATTCGGTGGCATCGGGCAGGCCGAGCGGATATTCATTTCCATGCTGCTCTGTATTTTTTAAACGATCGTTCAGAGTAAACAGCCTGACCAATGGACCCAGGAACAACGACGAATCAAACCCCTCCCCTTCCTGGACGAGGTTATCGTCGATGCTGGCAAACGATGTGCGGTGATGCTTGCGCAGAAAGGAATTGCTATACATATTTGTATTCTGCACATTAAAAGACCAGTAATCCACGTGACGGTCCAGGTTCATGCTGGCCTGGTGAAGGATCAAGTCAGCGAACTTGTTTTGTGAATAAGCCAGGGTGGAATGCGTAGATGACAGCGCGGAAAAAATGGTGTGCTCAGCGTGTTCGGCCGTGATCCCTGCCCCAAGCTGGAAGGCGCGGTGCGACCAGGGATGCATCCCCGTCAAAATGGAGGAAGTGCCTGGGACAGTAAAGCTGCCGGTAGAGTAATGGTTGTAATAGACCGTGGCTTTTTCCGCGAACTTCTCGAGGTTCGGCATGTTGTGACGGTGATAGCCATAGAGTGAAACATGATGTTGCGACCAGGCATCGAACACGATGATAATAATATTTGGGCTGCCCACCTTTGGAGCGGCTGTCAGCTTGGAGATCGGACGTGAATAAATTCCTATCGGGACCAGTGAAATCAATTTGAGGAATTCGCGCCGGGTCAGGCCACGGAAAGGTAGCATATTGCTCTCACTTATAAAAGGTTCCTGTATAGTACAACCCCGAAGGACAGGAGGCCGATGGGGACGTAGATAACCAGCATGATTAGGATGCGGTCTTGGATGTTGACCAGGATATTTTTTATCCTCGGCAGCGAACGCAGCGCGAGGATCACAGCCACAGTCAGAACGAATGGTACGAGTACGGTTGCTGCAAGGATGAGCGCAGATGGGTATTCGTCCAGGGATCTCTGAAAGAGGATGGAGGTCGCGGTCGCGATAATAATGATGACAAAACCTTTAAGAGCGAAGCCATCCCTCAACCAGCCTGAAGGCAGAATTGCACTTAACAGATAGAGGAATCCCGTGACAGCCAGGCTTTCCAGCAGGGCAAACGCCATCATAAATGCGAAAATATTGCCGATTTCTGTCACCGTAAAATAGAGCAGGAACGATGAAAGTTCGTTGAGAAATCCCAGCAGGGACCAGCTATAACAAACGAAGACTACGATGCCAAAAACTGCGAGTACATCCTTTCGATCTGGGAAACGATTCCTTATGAGTTCCAAGCCCGTCATCGCCTTTCTTTGGTAAGATTCTTTGTTTTGCGACCAGCAACCTTTCATTATTAGACATTATTGGTAATAACAGGTGACAGTCACTTCGGATGAATTTTCCCGAGAAAATTACTGGTTAAAGTGACTGTCACCTTATTTCCGATAGAGTCTATTATATTAGTTACTCGATGGACTCTACGATACGTTAGGGGACATTCCCCTTCACCTTGCCAACTTCTTCCATGGAACCGACTGTGTTTACCAGTCACGATCATGCAGCATTTAACATTCTGCTTCGACTTGATGAATTGTATCATGATCAAAAAGTACTACAAGAATTATCCGTAACTCATCAAAGCTTCATGCCTGGTACAAGATATGGGCGGCTCTTTGAGCCGCCCATTACCTTACTCCTCCCCGGCCAAAAGTTTAATTCTCTCCCACGGTTTCAAGCTTTCGTCCTCTGCCAGCAGGGATCTTAGTTCGTACATCTCATCGCGCAGGGCAGCAGCTTTCTCGAACTCCAAATTCTTCGCCGCATCCTTCATTTGTTTTTCCATCTCATGGATGATCTGCCGCAACTCATTGCGCGGGATGTCGCCCGCGGCGCGGGTCTTGTATTCGCCGCGCATTTCGCTCACAGCCTTCTCTGAGAACTCCTCAGTCAGGTCGTGGATGGCTTTGTGGATGCTGATCGGGATGATCCCGTTCTCCTCGTTATACTTCACCTGCTTGGCGCGGCGGCGGTTGGTCTCGTCGATGGCGCGCTTCATCGAATCGGTTAGGCGGTCGGCGTACATGAGCACCTGCCCGTTGATGTGACGCGCCGCACGGCCAATGGTCTGGATCAGGGCGGTCTCCGAGCGCAGGAAGCCTTCCTTGTCTGCATCGAGGATCGCGACCAGCGACACCTCAGGCAGGTCGAGCCCCTCGCGTAACAGGTTGATCCCCACCAACACGTCGAACACGCCCAGGCGCAAGTCGCGCAGGATGCCCACGCGTTCAAGTGTCTCCACCTCCGAGTGCAAATAATGGACTTTCATCCCCAGCTCCTGGAGCTACTCGGACAGGTCCTCCGCCATGCGCTTCGTCAGGGTGGTGATGAGCGTG
>DATFET010000044.1:0-12051 GCA_035250835.1 Anaerolineales bacterium | reverse complement strand
ACATTATCGGTGGCGGTGAAGAAGGGGAAAAGATCAAGGTGCATACCAAAGAAGAAGCCGACCACAGCCTGCCTTATATTGTGGCTGTGGCTATTTTGGACAATCAAGTGATGCCGGAGCAATATCTGCCGGAGCGCATCAAGCGCGCGGATGTCCAGACGTTGCTGCGGAAAGTAATCGTGCGCCCGTTGGATAGCTTCAGCCGGCGTTTTCCGGCTGAGATGCCATCCCGCATTCGAATCACGCTGAACGATGGACGAGTTCTAACCAGAGAGAAACGAGATTATGAGGGTTTTCTGACCCGTCCTATGGGATGGAATACCATAACCAAAAAATTCGAGCAACTCAGCCAGGCGCGTATCGCTCCTCAATTGCAGGGAGAGATCGAAGAGGCAGTTGCCAACCTGGAAAATATTCAGGTGAGCGAGCTTACAAGCCTGCTGGGAAAAATTGAGTAATCGCCAAAGGAGTTGATAAGATGAACCAACTAAAAGATGATCTTGACGAGAGGGCGTTTGCCTTCCTAAGAGTCAATGAGCGCGAGACGAAACCACGCGGTCGCGGTGTCACCGAGATCCGCGGACCCTATTACACCCCGATGGGTAAGCGCTACCTGGAAGATGTTCTGGAGACTATGGGTGCATACATCGATGTCCTCAAGTTTGCAGGAGGTTCCTTCAGTCTGATGCCCCGCAAAGCAGTTAAGGAGCTGTTGGACCTCTGCCACCGTTATGACGTGATGGTCTCAACCGGCGGATTCATTGAGCATGTCCTCACGCAAGGGCCAGAGGCGGTCAACTGGTACATTGAGGAATGCAAGGAGCTTGGCTTCGATATCATCGAAATATCGAGCGGCTTTATCTCGATCCCTACCGATGACTGGCTGCGCCTGGTAGAGAAAGTACAGAAAGCCGGGCTAAAGGCAAAGCCAGAAGTCGGCATCCAGTTTGGAGCTGGCGGCGCAACGACCGCAGGTGAACTGGCTGCAGAAGGCACCCGTGATCCTGAGTGGGCCATCCAACAGGCCAAACGCTTCGTGGATGCCGGAGCATATATGATCATGATCGAATCCGAGGGTATCACGGAGAATGTTAAGACCTGGCGAACCGATGTCGTCGCAAAAATTATCCAGGCTCTCGGTTTAGAAAAACCTATGTTCGAAGCAGCGGATCCGGAGGTTTTTGCCTGGTACATCAAAAATTACGGGGCTGAGGTGAACCTGTTTGTGGATCACAGTCAGATTGTCCAGCTGGAATGCCTGCGTTCAGGACTATGGGGTAACAAGAGCCTGTGGGGCAGAGTCTTAACCTATAAGTACTGATGACATACGCAGTAAGGTCGTTCATTGGAGATCTGATTCCCTAAATTGTAGAGGCGAGGAACTTGGGTCATCCAATGGACTCATGCCTACATCAAGAAACAGAGGTAAGAATGAATATTCACGATGACCAAGATGATCTCGAATACCGTGCGGCTATGAAACTACAGATGCGCCAGATATCGGACGAGCAGTTTCAAAGGTTTGAGGGTTATGCTTCAGAGATCTTTGCCGCATTTGGATTGGATCTAAATACACCAGCAACGAAGGATACCCCACGACGCTTTATTAAGGCGCTATTTGATGCCACAGAAGGATATGATGGTGATCCCAAGCTTTTGCGGATCTTTGACACCGAATGTCGCGGCGAGCCTGACTGCCGGCTCAGCCAGGTCGTTGAGGGACCGATCCCCTTTTATGCGTTGTGTGAGCACCACGCCCTTCCTTTCCACGGCATGGCTTACGTTGGATACATTGCCCATGAGAACATCATCGGAATTTCCAAGCTCACCCGGATGGTACGGCTTTTCTCCAAACGTTTTGCGGTACAGGAACGGATCGGCCAACAAATTGCTGATACTCTGGATACCATGCTACATCCACACGGGGTTGCTGTCTACTTAGAGGCGCGTCATCTCTGTGTAGAAATGCGCGGCGTACGAGAAACAGCGCCGATGACTCGGACCACGGTCTGGCGCGGTCATTACGCCAACGATGCCGCCCTGCGGTCTGAGTTCTTTACTGTCTGCGGTCTGCAGCGAAATGAGCGCTAGATGGATCAGGTTTTCATTAGTGACTTGATCGCGCGTGGGATCATCGGGGTCAATGACTGGGAGCGTGAAAAGCCGCAGGAGATCTCGATCAATATCGTTCTATTCGTCGATTTGCATAAGGTTGGGATCAGCGACGATATCCAGGACAGCGTGAATTACAGAACGGTGGCGAAAAAGGTGCTGGCACATGCTGAAACAGCACAACGGCAGACTGTTGAAGCATTAGCTGCTGACATCGCGCGTTTATGTCTTGAGCACCCAGGCGTTCGGCAAGTCCGTGTACGGATAGAAAAGCCGGGTGCGGTCCGGTTTTCAAGATCTGTGGGAGTTGAGATTGAGCGATCAAAGGAGGATTCTGTATGAAACAAACTCTCCATCAAGCCTGCTCGCGGAATCGAATATCCAGACTGCAAAAAGCATTCCTTTGTACAGGATATGGATTAGGTATGGTCTGTGACATTGCCCGGTAAATTCTTCGGAGTAGCCTTCAGATCACTATCTACATACCTTCCTTTAACTCACCTGAGACGATGGTTAGTGTCGCGGATGCGCGCAGCCTCCGACAGCAGCAGGCGTGCCCTGGTTTTACATACGACCAATCTGAACGCGCCATGTTTCAGGACCGGCTTCCAGATATTCCCAGACGAAGGTCCCGGTGCGTTCCGCCTGGAATTGATAATATAGCGGTTTGGGATCATGGTCATTCACCAGTATGAACGATTCTCCACTCTGCAGTCTATCGAACCATTCAAAGATCAGAGGATGCCGCTTCGCCGGGGCAACACTGCGAATATCCAATTCAGTCTCTTTGTTCATCTTGAAACTCCTTCAAACTAATTTTGATATGGTGTGTCTAACAATTCTACTTGATGGGATTCGGTGAGTTTTTGGGCCGGTATTTGCTCTACTCCCGGCATCCGAATGAAACTGAACCTCTCCTTAGCTCGGATATAGTTGCCGCTCTGCCAAGCATGGCAAAGAGGCTATGTGGTAAAGGCACACACTCTGCACACTGTACCAGTTCTTCTCAATCGCCGAAACAGTCATAATGCGTAATCTTTCTCAGCATTTACGATGATTAATCCATTGGGTGCAATCACAGTCCGGCAAATACAACCGAACCTCAAGCTCGTAAGCCTATGCAGTTCTGCTCCAGTAGCGTTTCAACCCGAGTTAGTGAACGAGATGCACACTTTTGCGGCGTTGCAAGAGACTGTCCAAATCCATCTACTTGGCTGCAATTCTGCTGAGGATGGGCAGGTAACCAGCTATGTGAGCCTGGAAGTTGTGATTTCAATAGGCTGGTGGGATGCAGGTTTCCCAGCCGGCTCTATTGTTTTGATATGTACCATTCGTCTCAATGAAAAAATCAGCCAATATGTGGAGGACAATTCCTCGTTTATTGGATGACATGGTCCGTGAAATCGGTTACGCTCAGTGCAGGGATTGCGAGATGTGAGTTGAGAAGAATGTTTATCGTGGAGGATGGAGATGATTTATGAATGAGAGAAATGCTAATGAGGAAAAAACCAAACGGGCAAAGAATCCCAAAGCAGATTTAGAGCTGATGTACATTGACGAATATCTGCATGGAAAAGGCTATTCGCGTGAGGAGCTAGCCACGCTGCCCAAACCGGAAGCCACAGCACTCATGGGTGAGGCATCCCAATATGCTTCCCTCAAGCTGGCAGAACTGGAATCACTTGCACGGCTTCGCACCAAGATCCATGATGCGTCTGACCCTGCATGAGAATACGGGATACGCACTAACAATCATATTTACTAACTGCCTCAGGTGAGTATTGCATGGCGGAGTTTCCGACGATTCGGAATGGACAGGTAAACGTCTTTCCGATGACTGGCGAAGTCCTAAATGCTACATTGAAATACATTTGATCAAAATAATCAAAAGGAGAGAATAAAATGGCTATTCGAGAATCATCTGCAGTTTGGACAGGCAACTTAACCGAAGGAAATGGCAGCATGCGCCTGGGCTCGGGCGCGTACGAGGGCGTTTTCAGCCGGGCTTCACGTTTTGAAGATGGCCCTGGAACCAATCCAGAGGAACTGATCGGCGCGGCTCACGCGGGATGTTTTTCCATGTACCTCTCGTTGATCCTGTCCAAAGCAGGTCACATCCCCACACGCATCGACACGACTGCCAAAGTCCATCTAGGAGAAGGTCCTAAAATTACACTCATCGAGCTCTCCACAGTCGGTGAGGTTCCCGGAATTGACGAAAAAAGGTTTATTGAGTTCGCCGAACAGGCAAAAAAGGGCTGTCCTGTTTCACAAGCGCTGGCGGCTGTGGATATCAACCTGAAGGCTAGATTGGCTCAAGGAGAATTGAGTTTCTAAAGCATGGAAAAGCGCCTCGATTATGCTAAAGCTGCGCCAGACGGCGTTGGAGTCCTGCGCCAATTGGAGCGCTACCTGAAGGAAACGCGTCTTGAACCCGACCTGGTGGAACTGGTCAAATTGCGGGCATCCCAGATTAACGGTTGTGCTTACTGTATCGACATGCACACCAAGGATGCCCGCGGCCATGGGGAAAGTGAACAGCGTCTGTATGGAATTACCGCCTGGCGCGAAACACCTTTCTACAGCGAGCGTGAACGGGCAGCCCTGGCCTGGACGGAATCAGTTACCAGAATCAGTGAAGATCAGGTGCCAGACGAAATCTACCGTCAGGTGAAGCGGCATTTCACAGAAAAGGAATTGGTGGACCTGACACTGGCAGTGATCGCGATCAATTCCTGGAATCGGCTTGCGATCAGCTTCCGAACGCCAGCAGGCTCTTACCAGCCAGACCATCCGGTCTCAACAAGGGATTTACTCGAACCCGCGGAAACGGACTGAAAGGATTCTCTTGCCAACTCACGCCTCCTTTATACTTGAACCCATCCCACCTTTCAGGCTGGATTTGACCGTTTGGACGTTACGCCGCCGCCCGGATAATATGATTGACCGTTGGGATGGTCAGACTTATCGACGCGTTTTGGTAGAGGAAGACAACCCGTTTGAAATCGCAGTGACTCAATCCGACCAGTCCGCCATGCCGCGACTGCAGGTTTCTGTGATCGGGGAAGTGGCAAACTCTCATTTAAAAGCATATGCCATTGCAGCGATAGAACGTCTGCTTGGAATCCATGTTGATCTGATGGAATTTTATCGATTCTGTGAAAATGATGAAGTTCTAAGATCTCCTGCAAATCAATTCCGTGGTTCTAAACCGCCGCGGTTTCCAACCTATTTTGAAACGTTGGTCAATGCGATTGCCTGTCAGCAGTTAACCCTCACGGTAGGCATACGCCTGCTGAACCGACTGACAGAAGCTTGCGGGCCAGCCATCGAAACAGCAGAGGGTGTCTTTCATGCTTTTCCCGGCCCGCAACAATTGGCCAATATGGATATTGAACAGTTGCGTGAGATGGGCTTCAGCTACCGCAAGGCTAACTACCTGACAGGTCTCGCCCGGGCAGTTATCGAAAAGCAAATCGATTTTGATGAAATCGAGAGACTGGATGATATGCAGGCTGTTAAGCGGCTATGCACTCTGAAAGGTGTAGGACGCTGGACGGCAGAATATTTCCTGCTGCGCGGCCTGGGTCGCACCCACATCTTCCCAGGTGATGATGTCGGTGCCCGCAACCATCTGCAGCGCTGGTTACGATTGTCCAAGCCTATGAACTACGATAAGGTGCACAAAGTATTGAGGCGCTGGGATACCTTTGGCGGTTTGATCTATCTTCATTTACTGCTAAAGAGTTTAGCTGAGAAAGGAATCATAAAAATGAGAAAAGTAGCCATTGTGAGGGCGAAACGTGTTTATGAGGCCATTCAGAGAAGCGATGGACCCCGCTTTTTGGTTGAACGGTTATGGCCGCGCGGCATGAAAAAGGAACAACTGAAACTGGATGCCTGGTTAAAAGATGTTGCTCCCAGCGACGGTTTACGGCGTTGGTTCGCCCATGATCCGGCCAAATGGGATGAGTTTCAGCAAAGATATCGGGCTGAGCTGCAAGCGAATCCCGGGGCGTGGAAGCCGCTATTAGAAGCAGCGAGACAGGGAAACGTCACTCTGCTTTATTCTGCCCGCAACACGGAGCACAACAATGCTATTGTACTCAAGGCCTATCTTGAACAACGCTTGGCGGGCTCAGGTGAAAAGTAATATATCTTATCTGCTTTGCATTCCCTGTTGAATGCAAAACAGACTTTATAGAATTTTCTGCATTGGCTATTTCAGGTCGCGCGGTCGTGTCATGTTTTCTGGAGAAAGAATTTCGTCCAGTGCAGCCCTGGTAAGGTAACCCTTCTCCAGAACGATCTCATACACCGAATCGCCTGTTGCCAAGGCAAGGTTTGCGATCTCCGTTGATTTTTCATAGCCTATGTAGGGATTGATCGCAGTGACCAGCCCGATACTGTGTTCGACCATGCGTCTGCAGATCTCACGGTTGGCGGTAATGCCCGTGATGCAACGCTCGGTCAAAGTCCGGCAGGCCCGCCCAAGCAGATCAAGGGAGGTGAATAAATTGTAGGCGATGACCGGCTCCATCGCGTTCAACTCCAGTTGTCCCGCCTCAGCAGCCATTGTAATCGTCAGGACATTGCCGATCACCTCGAAGGCTACCTGATTGACTACTTCAGGAATGATCGGGTTGACCTTTCCCGGCATGATGGACGAGCCCGGAGCCATGGGCGGCAGGTTGATCTCATGCAGCCCAGCGCGCGGGCCAGAGGAGAGAAGCCGCAAGTCGTTGCAGATTTTTGAGAGCTTGACCGCCACGCGCTTAAGTACACCGGAAAGTTGAACGTAGGCGCCAGTATCCTGGGTGGCTTCCACCAGGTTATGCGATTCAATCACAGGCACGCCGCTGATTTCGGCCAACTTTACAGTTACCAACCGTGCATAGTCGGGGTGAGCATTTAGTCCGGTGCCAATCGCTGTAGCGCCCATGTTGATCTCGTGGATCAACGACTGCGCCTCTCGCACGCGCTCAATATCCTCCCCGACCATCACCGCCCACGCCCCAAATTCCTGGCCCAGGGTCATCGGCACGGCATCCTGGAGCTGGGTGCGTCCCATTTTGATCACATCGGCAAATTCCTGTCCTTTTGCGGCCAACGCTTTACGTAATCCTTCCATTTCATGTAGCAGTCCATCCATTTTCTGACTCAATGTCAGGCGCAGGGCGGTGGGGTAGACATCATTGGTCGATTGGGACATATTGACGTGATTGAGCGGGTGCAGGATATCATAGCGGCCTTTCTCGTACCCCATCTGCTCCAGCGCCAGGTTTGCGATCACTTCGTTGGCATTCATATTCGTTGAAGTGCCTGCGCCGCCCTGGATCACATCTACCACGAATTCGGCGTGATACTGACCGTCAATCAGCAGGTCGCAGGCACGGACAATGGCTTGGGCCAGGTGCGGCTCCAACAAGCCCAGCTCCCTGTTGGATAGGGCAGCCGCCTTTTTGATATAGGCCAATGATGTCACCAACCGCGGGTAGTGCAAAATTGGAATGCCAGTGATATTGAAGTTTTCTAGCGCCCGCAGGGTCTGGACGCCGTAATAGCGCTCCCCGGGCACTTCACGGTCACCGAGCAGGTCGTGCTCGAGTCGGGTTTGAGTCATTCAATCCTCCAGAGACGATCCTTATAGATTTATCCAGATCATCAACGCTAAGTAAACTGATGGCCAACTCAGCTTCTTCTTTCCACTTCAAGCATATCATCGATATCGATATCGATATATAGATGCTTCTGTTTGTTGGAACGCACCTCTGCCGGATACCAGATCAGGACGCTAATAACGAAACACAGCTGCTGCCAGGTTCCGGCTTGGAACCTGATCCTTCCTCACAGCAAATACCGTGCCTCCATTAAGAAGCGTTAGGACGGCTGCCCGATCTAAGAGGTCCTCGTTGCCGGGACGGTAGACCTCGTTCTGATGGACCTGCAGGCTCACCGGATCGAACTCACCCCACTGTTGAGCGCCTACCGCTACAAAGAGAAGCTCCACCTGGCCATGGAGCGCTGCCGGAAGGATTTTATCCAGATGATCGGAAGCCAGATGGCTGTTCTGCCCGGATAACTGGTGGTAACGTTTTTTCGCCTTCTGTCTGAGTTGCTGGAAATGCGGCTGCAAGATCCGCCAGGCCTCAGCATGCAGTTCATCCACTCTGAGCTGCTCCGGATTCCCTGATATTCCTGTCTCAAAGATATGAGGGTAGGAGCTAACTTCACGATAGAGCGCGTGGAGGTAGTCTACCCCAGCGAGGACCAGAGGCGCCTGCTCCGACTGGAGTATGCTTCTTAGTCCTTTGTCCACCTCGCGAAAATAATCCAGGAGTTTTGCCCGGTCATTTTCCGTTCTACTCCCACTGCCGTGGAAGATCGCGGCATTCCGGCCTGGCGCGCCCGGCGAGCCTGAAGGCATGTACCAATTCAGATGTTTCTCTGAACCTTCAGATTTAAGCATTCGGGCTAGTGAGTCATTTAAGTTTTCTAACTCGACCTGTGCAACTTCGCTGCGAGTGCCCTGGAGCAAGCGAACCTCATTTTGGCTCAAGGCGAGGACAAGGAAGGAACCGTCACCGCTAAACAGAGGCAGTAGCGGCTTCACCTGAAAACGATCAGCGACAACCAGCTTTTTCTTCAGCCGTATCGGGAGGGAATGCCGGCGCGCGGTATCAGCCGAAAGAAATATTGCCAACCCATCCCCAGGATACATCCAAAAGTCGGTTGGTCCCAGCAGGTCCTCGGCGGGTTGCAATAAGGCTTGTGCATCCGGCACCCGATAACCCATCTCGATCAGCTGCTTCTCAGAATCTCTGATGAGATTCTTCAATCGAATGCGATTCTGCCGCGTTTCGCGTCCCACACGATAGGTTGGCATAAAGATCGAGATATGGGCACCTTCGGACGGGGTCATCAGCGATTCTAGTTCTAACCTGGATAGGAATGCTGTCATTTTTCACTTTCTCCTTCACCAATCAAACGGCCTGTTCGAGATAATCAGTCCGAGTGTACAAATGGGAGTTTACGCTTACAGAGCCGGGACGGCTGCAAAGGTGCCTTCCAGTACTGATAAGCATCTGGAAAGCAAGTCTTGCCGCCAGAGTTATGAGGGGTTATTTTTGCATGTGGGCCTCAAGGAACCACAGCCACTTATCCAGGTCTCTGGAAATCTCGATGAACAGGTCACTGGTGTCTATGTCCTCTAGTTCTTCAGCGCGCCTGGCTGCGCTCCGAATATTAGCCGCCAGTTGGGCCATCCGGTTGGCAAGCACCAGGACAGTTTCTATACTATCCACTACGGTCAACGGATAGGACTCCAGTTGGGACGACTCCGAGACGATGCGAGTGGTGCCTAGCGCCATTCCACCCAGAGCGGTCGTACGTTCAGCAATTTCGTCTACATGAGCCAATAATCCGGTAGCAATTTCATCGAAAAGCTTGTGCAGTGCAATAAATTGTTGGCCTTTCACATTCCAGTGCGCATGCTTCATGAAACTGAACATATTAAATGTATCTGCGAGTTGCATATTGAGTACACCGATCACCCCCTGACGACTGTACAGATTGAGATCGATTCGTGTTTCAAACATTCGCATTTCTTGGGTTATCATTTTTACCTCCATATATTTTCTATCTGATCAGAGATCGGCCTCAAACGTTAGTCGCAGGCCCTCTCTCATTCCAGGCAAGAACCTTACTGATTTGACGCATCTCGGTCATGTGAGGATTCCTCTGCACCGATTCGGCTGGCTTCGAGAGAAGCACATGTTCTGGATGGTATGGATAAGGAGGTTGCCAGTTGGTATCCGCTGGAACGAAACTTGCCGGATCAAAGTCCTCAAACTGTGATGCTGCGACCTCCAGGAACACGGCAGTATCAGTCATATGCTGAATGGTGTGAACCGGAATCACCACCTTACGCTGCCTAATTACCTCATCCAGGAACCAACGCATCCTGTTTCCCCTGGGTTCGGAAAACATTCCATCCACAAGTATGGCGGTTACGAGACGATTCAGCGGGTTGATGATGATCTGCTCTATATGACCCAACACAAGGTCTGTGGCGTGAACTCTAGCACCGATGGCTGGCTGGAGTGCGCGCGGTTCCGGGAATTCGACCGCAAGGCCGGGTACCCGCAAAGTATTAAGTACACCCCGGATCTGGGGCACGTTCCCCGCCAGTTCCTCTGCTGCCAGACGGGACTCCAAGGAGGGTACTTCGCCCTTCAACGTAATGAATCCATTATGAGCACCCACGAAGATACTCTTCACTGGAACATCGGGAATCTGAGCCACTGCTTTGGTGGCAGCAATCTTTAGATCTCGGTCCACAACGAGGCGGTTTTCAATCCCGAGAACGCCTGATATTCGGGATACAGCTTTTTCGGCGCGGGCCTTCTGCGCGGAATCGGAAACGTATCCATGGAGGCGAATGAAACCGTGCTCGGCGCTTACGTGAATACCTTTGATCCATACCCCGCGTAGGATCCTCTCCTTCCGCAGCGCGCGTTTCACTTCAATCACTAGTATCGGGTCAGGCCGTTCCTCTGGAAGGGCCTTTAGGTCGGCTTTATTCGTGGACAAAAATACCCTTTTGTCCCCAATCCATGTCAACCACCCGAAGGGGACAATGTACCTGTGTCGGAAAAGACGTCCAGTCTCGACAACGAAGGATTGGTACTGTCTCTGAGGGCTGAGGCGGAGAGCCACCACTTTTCCAGCGTACCCATCTCGGCCATACACTTTTTGACCTGGTTTTACGGGCGGGTAAACAAAAGTTTGCGCGCTTTGATCCGATGTTGTTGGATATTTGTCGAGGTTGCTTTTTCCGCTCTTTTCAACACGCCAGATAGTTGGCGTCGAGCGGACATCCAGGCTATCTATTTCACTTTCTCTCAACCGTGCCTCATCTGTACGAATATTTTGATTAATCAGTCCTATCTTTACTTCTTCCACTCTATTTTCAGTCATCCGTTCCTCTTCTCCTGGTTCGCTGCGTGGGGAAATATAATTCCTCACGAACAGAATTGATTTACCTTAGATGGTTTGACCTCCATCGTCTTCCCAACGCAGCAGCGAACTGAGCTCTGTATGAGTCAATCCCTGCTCAACAGGAACCGTTGGCATCTGAATAGATGCTTGATCCATTGTGGGGGAAAATACGTCGCTCGTACTTCTCAAATCCAGATGTTCCCACTTAACGGTTTTCCGATCCCACCTGTCATTTCGTGTTGTTATCAACATCACCCTGAAAGATCTCCTTCCAACCAAAAATATCTATATCGTCCCTTACTCCCAACGATACTTCGATATTCCAAATCCTCCAACCACAATTAAGTTGAATTTGTATCCGCAGAAAAGCGCAAAAACGTAGCCGAAGAATGGCGTATCTGCCTCCTGAGGATGCAAAGATAGCCCTCTTTTGAAATCTGGTAAAGAAATCCACTGAATTGCGTAAAGGAAATACGCATTTCTACGGTTGCAGCCCACCATTTGTCAGGCTAAAGTCACCATGCAGCTGGTACCCTGAGAGGTCTTTGTGCATAGCTTGAACGTAGAGTTGCCTCGAATATTCTGCTAATCAATTTGGAGTGCGATAGTACTCTCAATGATTTGTTCTATTTGGTTTGGGAATAGGTAATGCTGTTCCTGTAAGACTATAAAGTATATCCGCCTAATCGACGATTCTTGAATGGAGAGCATATAATCATGAGCAAATTACCACAAAATATCCTGTGGGGCGAGGATGTGATTGGCACGTCAGCGCTTACCCTGCGCTCCCAACCATCCTTGGTCCTGGTTGCAGGTCAGAACTAGACCGTGTCTATAACACCCAAACAGATTGAAGATATTTGTGTATGAAGGAAATGTCACTGGTTGATCCGGAAAACGTGAACCAGACACTTCAGATTGAGATTGGGTAACTCTTCT
>DATFET010000042.1:0-4544 GCA_035250835.1 Anaerolineales bacterium | reverse complement strand
CGTCGACGATCCCATCATCGATCACAATGCCAAGTGCGATAACCAGACCCGCCAGAACCATCGCATTAAGCGTTTCGCCTCGCATGTAGAGCACGAAAAGCGCCGCCAGCAGGGAAGTAAGGATCGCCACAAGGCTGATCAACGCAGCTCGCCACCCGTAGAGGAAGGCACTCAGAACCAACACCACGAGGATCACAGCAATGACCAGCGTTCGTCCAAGATTGGCGAGTGCCATCTCCAGGAAGGTCGCCGGGCGGAAAAGCGTGGCATCGAATTGAACACCAGGCATGCCAGGTTGTAACGCGGCCAGCTCGGCTTCCACATTACGTGTCACTTCCAGGGTATTGACCCCTGGCAGTTTTTCGATCACGAGCAGCAGATTGGGGCTTTCGCCCACCAGCGCGTCACCGATCAACAATGGATGATCTTCCACCACATTGGCTACATCGCCGAGCAATAACGAAGTCCCCTGGACAGGTACCTGGGCCAGTTCCTCGGGTGAGGAGATGGGCTGCACATGCCACACGTTGAGACGCTGATTAGGTGTATCGATGAACCCACCGGTACCAGGAGACGACGCCTCCAGGAAGGATAGAGGCGAGACCCAGAGCGCGTTCCCAGTGGTTGCGACTACCTGATCGAGCGTAATACCCGTTTCCTGTAACTGCTCAGGGTCCACCTGGACCTGAAGCTGCCGATCACGATTGCCCCAGATGGCCACATGGGCAACACCAGGGACACCCATCAACTGAGGGGCAATTGTCCAACGGGCAAGCACAGACATTTCAATCAATGACAGTTCCTGCGAGTTAAGGCCAACGATCATAAACCGGCTTTGTGAAGACAGCGGCTGGATCATCGTTGGGGGTTTTGACACATGTGGCAGACCGACCGCCGCCTGTGACATGCGCTCCGTCACCATCTGGCGAGCACGGTAAATGTCCGTGCCAGGCTCGAAGTACACGAGCACGGAGGAAAGACCAGGAATTGACTCGGAACGAATAACATCCAGCCAGGCAACCCCGGCCAGCAAATCCTGTTCCATGGGAACAGTGATCATCTGTTCCACTTCCTCCGCGGAGAGTCCGAGCGCCTCAGTCTGGATTTCTACAAAAGGCGGCGAAAATTCGGGCAGAACATCTACGGCCATCCCGCGAAATTGGGTGATGCCGAAGACCATCAGTGCAATGGCGATCGTAATCACCAGGAATCGATATTTCATGCTTGATCCAACAATTGAACGTATCATGGCTCAGTACCTCCATAAGAACGGGTTATATTCGTTTACGGTAAAAAAGGCTTGGAGAAGAAAAGTTAAAGACGGCCATCTCTTAAGAGAGAGAGCCGTCTTAGTAAATGCGAGCAGCAGCATGAAAAGTAACGTTACTACAGCTGCAAGGAGAATGCTTTGAAGTGTAAGATTCATGATGTTGATAAATGCTTGGAGTAGAGAAAACGGGCTGCAATATTTTATTGGAATTTATGTGTAAACAATTCCCATGAATGCCAAATGTACTGGCAGGCCTTTCGATAGGCACATTTACATCTATAGATTAAATAATAGTTAACTGATGTTTAAATTTTCTTGACGAAATCTTAACAGATTCTTAACAAGATGAATTTTCGGGATTTTTGTTTAGACAGCCTGCGCCAGGTCAATCAAGCTTAGAACCCCTCAGCCTGATATCCAAGTTCCTGCTTCTCAAAAATATATCCTATCCCATGGACCGTCCGGATGTAGCGACTTATTTTAGGGTCCTCTTCAATCTTCCTGCGCAGATGTGAGACATAAACGTGTACATGATCCATGCTGCCCAGATACTCGGTTCCCCATACATTTGTAAGGATCTTTTCAAATGTCAATAGCTTGCCGCCATTTCGAGCCAGATACACCAACAGCCCAAACTCCTTGGGTGTTAGTTTTACCTGTTTACCATGTATCAAAACTTCATGTTTTTCAATATCGATACTCAAGTATCCGTCGTTATAACTAAAGTAGTCTGCATTGCCAGGATTCTCAATATCTGTCAGACGTTGAGTTCGGCGTAATAATGTCTTTGCCCTGGCCAGCAAGATTTCCGGGTTGAACGGTTTTGAGAGGAAATCGTCTGCGCCAGCGGCGAGTCCGTGAAGCATATCCTGCTCCTGGTTAAGAGCAGTCAACATGATAATTGGAGCCTCTGAAATTTTTCGGATTCTTTCGCACACATCGAACCCATTGCTCCCCGGCATCATAACATCCACAACAATAAGGTCCGGATGATGCATGAAGAACTTGCTGATTCCATCCAGGCCATCACTGGCAGTCAAGACTTGATACCCTGCCTTTTTCAAGATCAAGCTGGTTAATTGAAGGAGATCAGTATCATCATCGATGATCAGTATTTTAATGTTGCTCATGATCCACGCCTAACAAAGAAGCAAGAATACGATTAAAAAAGAGTATCTCAACACTATTTTACTCATATTTTGGCTAAACGTATCCCCAAATCATCATGTGTGTTATTTCAATCAGGAGGTGGCAGAATCTCAGCCTGGTTTAAACAAAAAAGGAGAACACCTAATGGATCTATCTCTTATTGCCGACTGGTTTACAATCCTGTTTTTGTTGTGGTTTGGTTTGAAACAATTCATACCCGCCCTTGATAAAGGATTCTTTTCATATATAGGAGGTGTATTCGCCCTTGCCGCCGCATTATTTACAGTCATGAGCACATGATCAGCTCTTTTAACATGGACGAAACGCGGAGCTAAAGCCTGCTTTAGCTCCATTTGTAACTTTGGCAAAATACCCGGCCGACTATCCGCATCAGATTGTCGCCCGCTTATCTTGCCCACGCTCAAATTAGAATGGCTCTCCCGTAAGGCTCTCTGGGAATTCCCGTGATGAATACCCAGATTTGGGGGTGCGAGCGTGTCCCTGCGGCGCATGCTCGCACCCCCAAATCTGGTCTCTTTCACTGCGTCTCACCTGCACCCACCGCAGGTGCGGTGTCGCGCACATCGGCCCGATGCTCTTCGGGAGCGAACGGCGGCAGAGGCTGGAGAACCTCCCGTAATTAACGGGAAAAGCAGAAAGGATGTGCTAATATCGGACGAGAAAGGCGGTCTCCGATGAACAACAACGAATTCCTCAACCGATTACTTGACATACAAATGCTGCATGTGTTGAAGTCTGATTTCATTGGCGAGAGAAACTCCATCTGGAAGTTGCGTCAACCCTGTCTGTTGCGAGCTGCCCAGACTGTGGGCAGGTCAGCAATCAGGCACACGACGAAAGCGAAGCTCAGATAAATCGCGACCTGGCCATTGCGGAAAGACAAAGTTACCTGGTCTATCGGGCGCGACGTTTCAAATGTGAGCATTGCCAAAAGACGTTTGTCGAGCGAGTCGAATGGAAGCGTTCCAATGTCAGTTATACCGAGCGATATGAGCGCTACGTGTACCAACGGGTTCGCCGTGAATGCGTCAGCCAGGCGGCACAGGATGAAAGCTTGAGTGAAGAAAGCGTGCAAGCCATCTTTGAACTTTGGGCAAAAAACGATTGCGACACGCGGGTATCCGCAAGTGAAAGCGATCTGTTTCGATGAGAGTTCGCTCCATCGTGGGCATGGCAAGTTTGTCCTGGTCAGTGCAGCCTGCTATGTTGAAAGCTTCACCTGCATTGAAGCCATGTTACGACCTGAAAGAAGCCTTTCGCGATTTGTTCAATCAGGATAATACAGTCAAAACCGCTGAAAAACGTTTGCGACGTTGGGTTGCTCAAGTGGAAGCATCATCCTTCAATGCCTTGAGATCATTTGTGAAGACGTTGCAAAACGGGTGGCAGCAAATCTTGAATTATTTTGACGGTCGTTTCAACAATGGTTTTGCTGAAGGAGTAAACTTGAAAGTCGAAATGCTCAACCGTCGCGGCTATGGCTACCGCAATTTCATTTCCTTTCGTTTACACGTTTTGGTCGCTTTTGACCCACCGTCCCGTTAGAAACGGAAGAGCCAGGAAAGGCAAGCCTTGTTCCGCAACGCCATTCGCCTGGGAAATCGCCGAGAGAACCTGACTAAGAGAGGCTTCCAAAGACAAGTCACGATCCCCCAGAAACATTTGGTGCAACTGCTGAAACGAAGGTTCCGCGGTGTTGGGCGCAACGTACTCGAGCGGTATCGAAAATATCGCCATTCGCTCTTCGTCTTCCTGGAGGGCAACGAGGTGCCTGCCGATAACAACGCCTGCAAACGCGCCTTGCGTCCGTCTGTGATCCATCGCAAAGTCATGGGCAGCTTCCGTTCCGAGTGGAGCGCTCAAGCGTATGCTGCTCCAGCCACGGTCCAACAACACGGCAAAACGCAACCAAGTTAGCGCTTTTCCTAAATTGGTGCAGATGATGGGCACACCTGTCTTGCCGTTCCTGTATCAACCAGTTCTTGCGTGAGCAGTTACAAGAAATCCAGAGGCAGAGGAAATAGACTGCCGCCTGCGGGATAGTTGACCAACACCGCAGACAGACGGGTATCGCCCGCGGCCTGCGCCACAATTGCAGTCCGTT
>DATFET010000548.1:0-12590 GCA_035250835.1 Anaerolineales bacterium | reverse complement strand
CAGATGAAACAACCATTCATAGATCCTCTACTGCCATGAAATAAAAAAGTATCCCGACCATTATGATGACGAGTCCCAAAACGATAGCAACATTCCCTTCTATAAAATATATCTTACCGAAAAATCCATATGGGATTTTTTTGTTTTTAATCGCCATAATTCCCAGAATGGTTAACAAGAAAAATCCTACAAGTGGAGCCAGTTTCATTTAAGCCTCAGATCTACACTGGTATTGCAGTAGGAGTATCCGACGATTACAATCCCTCGCATGTCCGATATCGAATCTCAATATAACAAGGCCCTCGATTACTTATATTCGTTTGTGGATTATAGCCTCAAACATTCGTCTGAGCTTGCCAAAGCCGAATTCAACCTCGACCGCATGTTCGCGCTGATGGAAGCACTTGGGAATCCTCAGGCAAACTATCCAATCATCCACGTGGCAGGGACGAAAGGCAAGGGGTCGGTCTGCGCGTTCTGTGCTTCTGGTCTGCAAGCCGCAGGGTATAAGGTCGGTTTGTACACCTCGCCGCATCTGCTAGATTACGTGGAACGGATCCAGGTAGGCGGCGAGCCGATCTCGCATGAGCAATTGGTCGACCTGGTGGAAGAGGTCAAACCTGCGGTCGCAAGGATCCCGAAGCTGACCACATTTGAGATTACAACGGCGCTCGGACTTCTGGCATTCGCAAAGAATGACATCGACGCGGCGGTTGTGGAAGTTGGCCTGGGCGGACGTTTGGATGCAACGAATGTGGTGATGCCGAAAGTATCTGTCATGACTTCATTATCGTATGACCACATGGCAGTGTTGGGAAATACCCTTGCGAAGATCGCAGGAGAGAAGGCTGGGATTATCAAACCAGGAGTACCCGTCGTCTCAGCCCCACAAACAAATGAAGCCCTTGAAGTTTTGGAGCGTGTAGCCAAAGAAAGGAATTGTCCGTTTGTTTTGGTCGAAAGAGATGTAAAGTTTGAACGGATAGAGTCCTCGCTGGACGGACAATCACTACGGGTAACAAACTTTGAAACCTTCGACCTTCAACCTTCGACCCTAGATCTTCGACTGCCCTTGTTGGGCGAGCATCAAATTCAAAACGCTGCTACAGCTTACGCGGCACTCAAAACCAGTGGGCTCGAAATTTCAGATACAGCCATCCAGAATGGATTTTCTCAGGTAAAATGGCGGGCCCGCTTCGAAGTGGCGCGGCGTGATCCGACGGTCATTTTTGACTCAGCACACAATCAGGACTCGTTTGAAAAGCTGCGCAAATCACTGGAAGAATATTTCCCTGACAAACAGGTGTACCTCATCTTCGGCGCGTCAGAGGATAAGAACATCCCGGGCATGTTTGCCGAGATGAAACCGAAGATCAGGAAACTCATCGTCACGCGCGCCGATCACCCGCGGGCGCTGGAGCCGCAGGAGATCATCAAACTGGCGGACCGGGCTGGGTTGGAGTCTGAGGCGGTGACGCCGGTCGAATCCGCTTTTCGGCGCGCGCTGGATTTATCTGAAAAAGATGGTAGCATTGTTTTATCAGCGGGTTCAATGTTCGTCACCGCAGAAGTCATGAAGGCCTGGAACAAATTAACTGTGTCGGGATGGGTAACTGCCCGTCCTAACTGGAATGAAAAATGAGTCATCCAAAAGAATGGGACGAAGAAGAAGATAATTTTGACCTGAGTCTCTCGCAGCGCACGGAGGAACTGTACCGTATCCCAAACCGCGAGCCGGACGAAGATGGCATGATCGAAGCCGCGGTCCTGCCGCTGCGCGACCTGGTCGTGTTCCCGCGCATGGTATCGCCGATCTTTGTCGGACGCGAGGGCTCGCTGCTTGCCGTGCAGGAAGCCCAGCACAAGGAACAGACTGTGATCGGGCTGACGCAGCATGATGCAGACCTGGATGCTCCCGGCCCGGGCGATTTCCTGCCGGTGGGCGTGGAGATGGCAGTGGGACGCCTGCTGCAGATGCCGGACGGCTCGCACTCTGCACTCGTGCAGGGACGCCGCCGCGTCGAGATCGTGGAATTCATCCGTATGAAACCGTACCTGATGGTGCGAGCCCGTGTCGTGCCGGAACTCCAAACGGCTGACCGTCAGACGCAGGCGCTCATGCGCTCGGTCCTGGACCTGTTCGAGCGCTGCGTCCAATTGGACCGCTCGATCCCCGAGGAAGCGCATTTGTTTGCGTTAAATATCTCCGAGCCTTCCTGGCTGGCGGACATGATCGCCACATCGCTTTCGTTGAACTATGAAGCCAAGCAAAGCCTGCTGCTGTTGCTCGATGCGCGTGGACGCCTGCAGGCGCTGAACAAGATCCTCGCCCAGGAAGTGGATGTGCTCGAGCTGGAGGACGAGATCCACTCCCGCGTCCAAAATGAGGTGGATAAGAGTCAGCGCGAGTTTTATCTGCGCGAGCAAATGCGCCAGATCCAGAACGAGCTGGGCGAAGGCGACATCTTCACCAGGGATGCAACTGAATTAAAGAAAAAATTGGAGGCAGTCAGCCTTCCCGATGAAGCGAAAATGGTCGCTCTCAAGGAGTTGGAGCGGCTGAATCAGATGCCGCCGATGGCTCCCGAAGTGGGGATCATCCGCACCTACATTGACTGGATCATCGAACTTCCGTGGGCGAACAGCTCGCCGGATAATCTGGATGTGAAAAATGCGGCCAAGGTCCTGGAGCGCGATCATTACGGGCTCAAGAAGGCCAAGGAACGCATCCTTGAATATATCGCCGTGCGTTCCCTGAAGCCGAAGAAGGAGCGCCAGCCGATCCTGTGTTTTGTGGGTCCGCCCGGTGTTGGAAAAACGTCTCTGGGGCGATCGATCGCCGAGTCGCTTGGGCGCAAGTTTGCACGTGTCTCTTTGGGAGGCGTGCGCGATGAAGCGGAGATCCGCGGTCACCGCCGCACGTATATTGGCGCGCTGCCCGGACGAATCATCCAGACGATGAAGCGGGCCGGAACAAGCAATCCGCTCTTCATGCTGGATGAGATCGACAAGTTGTATTCCGATTTCCGCGGCGACCCGGCTTCGGCAATGCTGGAAGTGCTCGACCCCGAACAGAACTATGCCTTCAGCGATCATTATCTTGAGCTGCCATTCGATCTCTCGAGGGTTATGTTTGTGACCACTGCCAACACACTGGGGAACATCCCCGCGCCGCTATTGGACCGCATGGAAGTGATCGAGTTCCCGGGTTACATTGAGGAGGAAAAGCTCGAGATCGCCACGCGTTATTTGATCCCGCGGCAGATCGAAGAGAATGGAGTCGATGGGCTCGGTCTGACATTCGAGACTGCTGCGCTGCGCCGCATCATCCGTGAGTACACCTATGAGGCCGGTGTCCGAAACCTGGAGCGAGAGATCGGGCGAGTGTGCCGCAAAGTGGCGCGCATGAAAGCGGAGGGGCGAAAATATCCCATTATCGTGACTGCTGAATCCATCGAGAAATTTCTGGGTCCACAGCAGGTCTTCCAGCCTGAGGCTGAGCTCAGCGATGAAGTCGGCGTGGTGACCAGCCTGGCGTGGACGGAGAACGGCGGTGAGATCATGCCGGTGGAGGTGGCTGTGTTGGAAGGCAAAGGTGGCCTGCAAATGACCGGCCAGATGGGCGACGTGATGCAGGAGTCCGGTCAGGCTGCATTGACCTACATCAAATCGCGCGCGCCCCAATTGAACATTGACTTTGAAGTCTTCGAGCGTATGGATATTCATGTCCATATGCCGGAGGGCGGCATCCCGAAGGATGGACCCTCTGCGGGCATTACCATGGCGACTGCGGTCGTGTCCGCATTGACGGGGAGGCCCGTGTACCGGCACGTTGGCATGACCGGCGAGATCACCCTGCGCGGGCGCGTTCTGCCCATCGGCGGTGTGCGCGAAAAAGTACTGGCCGCGCATCGGGCTGGTCTGAAAACCGTGATCCTGCCTGAAAAAAATTTGAAGGATCTGATCGAATTGCCAAAGACGGCCCGCTCCGAGCTGAAGATCATCCCGGTCAAGCACATGGATGAAGTCCTGCAGATCGCTCTTTTGCCAAAGGCTGTCATCGAGCCGCCGAGGCCGAGGCGCCAGCCGAAGGATGAGAGCCCGGAGGAAAATGAAGGCGAGTGATATAAAGTTTTGGTATTTCGATGCGTAATACTGCGGTATTACGCATTTTTATATCAACCCGCTTCACTGGCTTGGAGGAGGATCATGACCGTGATTTCTCTTAAAGGTAAAGTTGTCATCATTACCGGTGCATCGTCGGGGTTTGGTGCTGCCGCAGCGAAAGCCTTTTCAGAGGAGGGATGTAAAGTAGTCCTGGCGGCGCGCAGGCTCGAGAAGCTGGAAGAAATGACAAAAGAGATCCGTGCCGCGGGAGGCGAAGCCCTGCCCGTCTCGATGGATGTTACTCAACATGAACAGATCCTGGCGATGGTCAAATCCACAATGGACGCATACGGACGCGTCGATGTCCTGTTCAATAATGCAGGCTTTGGGCGGCTGGACTGGTTCGAAGGGCTCGACCCCATCAAGGATATTCAGGGGCAGATCACAGTAGACCTGCTGGGTGTGATCTGGACCGCACGGGCGGTGCTGCCGCAAATGTACAATCAGCGCAGCGGTCACATTATCAACATGTGCTCAATCGCTGGGTGGGCTGCGCCTCCGCTGTACACGATCTATTCGGCTGCGAAGTTCGGCGTGCGCGGCTTCACAGAGGCATTGCGGCGAGAGACAACCCCGCTGGGCGTGAATGTTTCGGCAGTGTACCCCGGCAGTGCTTCTACGGAGTTCCAGAAACACATCGGGGAAAACGAAGCGAAAAAGCGTTTTACCACGCCGGACTGGCTAAAGGTGACACCGCAGGAAGTCGCTCAGGGCGTGGTTGCCCTGGCAAAGCGACCGCGCCGCAGTCTCTTCCTGCCCAGGATCATGGGCCTCTCCGTCTTTGTCAATTCCCACTTTCCCGGCCTCTCTGACCGGGCACAGGCAAAAGCCTTTGCCCCTTATCATGAGAAGGACTTGCAGTGAAATGACCACTGCTGGTTGAAGAATCGTGATACGATTCCTGCTGCGATATACATGGCTATTTCACTACGTGGAAAAGTAGTTCTTATCACTGGCGCTTCCTCGGGATTTGGTAAGGACGCTGCCCATCTTTTTGCAAAGGAAGGCTGCATGGTTGTGCTGGCGGCAAGACGGCTGGAAAGATTACAGGCGCTCGCCGCGGCGATCCACGACGAAGGGGGAGAGGCAATTGCAATTCCTGTGGATGTCAACGAGAGTACAGAAATCAAAGTCATGGTGCAGACGGTCCTGGATCTGTATGGACGGATTGACATCCTTTTCAACAATGCCGGCTTCGGGGCATTGGACTGGTTCGAGAACCTGGAGCCATCCCGCCATATCGAAACCCTCATCCATGTGAATCTCACAGGGACGATCCTGGTCACGCGCGCGGTCCTGCCCGGCATGCTGGAGCGGCGCACCGGCCATATCATCAACATGGCATCTGTGGCCGGGTTGATCGCCTCGCCATTGATCACGACCTACTCGGCAAGCAAACATGGTGTACGCGCCTTTACGGATGCACTGCGGCGCGAAGTGGCGCCATTTGGCATCAAGGTGACGGGCATATACCCAGGTCCGGCTGAGACCGAGTTTGGGTCGCATCTCAACACAAATCGGGCCTATGACCGGATCAACAGACTGATCGATCTGCGAATGACCTCAGAATATGTGGCGCGGCGCGTGGTGGACCTGGCGAAACGTCCCCGCCGCAGCCTGGTCATCCCCTGGTGGTTCCGCATTGTCACAACATTCGACACAATCTTTCCGGTGATCGTCGACTGGATTTTGTACGCATTTGCAAAAAGAAACCATAGCCTCGATTGACTTTACCTCGCGAAGGTTCCTAAACCTTCACAGGGCATCAAACAAAGGAGACATCCATGACTCAATCACGTTTGGACAAACTCAACGCCTCTCTGCAAGCCTCGGGACTGGATGCTGTGATCCTGAATCCCGGCCCTTCGCTGACGCATTTGACCGGATTGCGATTCCATTTGATGGAGCGCCCCGTCGTTCTGTTGTTCGCAAAAGACCAGGTCCCTGCAATCGTTCTGCCTGAACTCGAATTGCAGAAGGTTGTCTCGCTGCCTTATGAGCTTCAGGTCTTTGCCTATCCAGAGAATCCGATGGAGTGGGGGAACGCGTTTCGCAAGGCGACTCAGAGTCTTGGTCTAGACGGGAAGCGGATCGGTGTGGAGCCGCGTCAGCTCCGCCTGCTGGAGTTCCGCTACATTAAGGGTGCCGCGCCCGATGCGGACTATCCCGATGCGAGTGACGTGCTGGCTGGTCTTCGCCTGCGCAAGGACAAAGCCGAAGTGGAGGCGATGCGCCGCGCCGTAAGGATCGCTCAGGAAGCACTTGAAGCAACAATCCCAACCCTGAAAATTGGCATCACTGAAAAAGCAATTGCGGCTGAGCTGATGACACAACTGCTCCGGCATGGCTCCGATCCTGAACTCCCATTTGCTCCAATCGTTTCCAGTGGACCGAACGCGGCTAACCCGCATGCCTCGCCAAGCGTCCGCAAACTGCAGTCCGGCGACCTGCTTGTCGTCGACTGGGGCGCGGCTTATGATGGATACATCTCTGACCTGACGCGCACATTTGCTGTCGGTGATGTGGATCAGGAATATCGAAAGATACACAAAATCGTTCAGGAAGCCAACGCCGCCGGCCGTGCGGCCGCGAAGCCTGGCGTCCCATGCGCAGACGTTGACAAAACCGCACGGGCTGTGATCGAGCAGGCTGGCTACGGCGTCTACTTCACACATCGCACGGGTCACGGCATCGGCATGGAGGGACACGAGGACCCCTACATGCGCGGCGACAACATGCAGCTGCTCGAGCCGGGCATGGCGTTCACTATCGAGCCGGGTATTTACCTGCCGGACCGTAATGGTGTCCGCATCGAGGATAATGTAGTCATCACCGAGACCGGCGCGGAAGTTTTATCCGATATGCCGCGGGAGATTAGAGTGGTAGGGTAAGGTAAAGCTATTTTGCCGCGAAATACGCAAATTTTCGCGAAATATTAATATCTTCGCGCGAATTCGTGAAATTCGCGGCAAGTTCTTTGGGATTTTCTTCATGATCGAAATACTTCACAAAGCTTTGTCTTTTAGATGGATTGGGGCTGCAATGGAAGTACATCGAATCCTCGGTCCTGGATTTTTGGAATCTGTTTATCAAGCTGCCCTTGAAAAGGAATTAACTCTTCGCAGGATACCGTTTCAACATCAGGTTGAATTGCCTGTTTACGATAAGGATGCATTAGTTGGTATCTACAAAGCTGACCTTATTGTTGATCATAAAATAGTTATCGAGATCAAAGGAATATCTCGCCTTAATTCCTCTCATCAGGCTCAGGCACTTCATTACCTGACTGCGACAGGCTTGGAGCTTGCCATTTTGATTAACTTCGGTTCCAGTTCTTTAGAACACCGGCGCGCAGTTCGATCGATAAAAAGGGATTCTAACGGTCAGGAGTTAAGCGGTTGAAGATGGGCTTGAAGCCGGAAAGAGAGAACGATGGCAAGCTGCTCCTGATCGGCGCATCTGTCTTGATATGGCTGCTGATCCTTCTTTTGCTCAGGAACCTTGGGTACCATGCAACCTGGGGGTTATGGAAGGTTCCCTCCTGGCTGCCGCCTTTCCTCGATTTCCGTCTCATCCCCGGCAGCGCGGAATCTTTTGCAAATGGATTTGAGCCTTCGGTCGAAAATCCTTACGATCCTACTGAAAGGATTTTCAACTATCCTGCGTTTTGGCGTTTGTTCTTTTATACAGGCATCACTCAGGCAGACACAGTCTGGATCAGTGTGTCCATGATCATCCTTTTTTTTATTGGAGCGTTCCTCTTCCCAGAGAAACTGTCAATCCCGGGCGCCATTGGGATGCTGGTCGTGCTCTTTTCACCGGCCTCCATGCTGCTGTACGAACGCGGTAATGTGGACCTGTTCGTGTTTTTTATCTGTGCGCTGGCAGTGTTTGCTGCCAGTTTTTCTGCTTATCTTGCTTCTGCTTTGATCCTCTTCGCCTCGATCATGAAGTTGTTTCCGATTTTGGGGTTAAGCATCCTGCTCAAGGAGACAAAGAAAAAGTTCCTGTGGTTGAGTATCACGAGTGTGCTTGTCCTCCTCATGTACATGATCCTCACCTGGGAGAGCGTACGGGCTGCCTGGGATACCACTATGCGCGGCGACGGATTGTCCTATGGCACAAATATATTGATAACCCGCTATGAAGCAGCATTAACGAAGATTCTCACACAGTGGCTTACTCCTCATCGTACTGATTTAATGCTCAAATATGGACTGCTGGCAGTAGCTCTGGTCATATTGTTCCTAGTTGTGATTTTGGCATTTGCGAATACATACCAGAGCCGAACGGAAACCGGGCGCAATTTTGACGCCTTTCGAATGGGGGCTGCTATTTATGTGGGCACTTTTTTGCTCGGGAATAACTTTGATTATCGCCTGGCCTTCCTTGTGCTGGTAATGCCACAGCTCGTGGAATGGACGCGTTCCACAGACCGTCTCTATCGTGGGCTGGCCTGGCTGAATATTTTCCTTGTCCTCACATCCTGCTGGCATTTGTGGATCATCCAGATTCCGCTGGAATCAATTTTCCACTCTGCAGCAGATTCGCAGAAGTTCTGGATCATCTTGGATGAAATACTTAACTGGATGCTTTTTACAGGCCTTGCCTACCTGCTGTTTGCCTCCATGCCGCAGTGGATAAAGGAACTGCCGGGAATGATCCGTTCGAAAATAGGTTTTCGTCCCAAACGCAGCCATGAACAAAGCAGTCCCACAATATCTTGACCTTTTGGATGCCCAGCGCGAAGCCGCTTTTGCTGCACTGGCAGGATTGACCGATGCCCAGCTCTGGCAGAGACCTGCTCCCAAAGAGTGGAGCATCGGTGAGATTCTCAATCATAATTACCAGTTGACCGCATCGTTTTATCCGCTCGTCAGGTGGATATGGAAGCTGAACGGCTGGTACGGCCGCCGACGCCGAAATCGTCCTTATGTAACTGAGATCGCTGACCTGTATCGTGATCCTAAATTCCCGCAGTGGGTGGGATTTTTATGGACACCGCGCCATAACACGCGCAAACCCGTTTCCTTCGAGCAGTTGAAATCCGAGCTGTGCACCCTTCACGCGAATGTCCGTCAATTCTATGAGGACAGGGATGAGGAAGTGCTGGGAAATCTTTATCTTTACGATCCCTTGTTCGGCTGGTGTAATCTCATCATCACCTTGCGGATCTGCGTGTATCACGACCAGCTGCATTACGATGACGTGACCAGACAGGCAGCAGTATTCAGGAAATGATTTCCATTCGCCGCGTAGAACCGCAAGAAGCAGATGAATTGACCCGCATCGCTTTGGCGGCGAAACGGCATTGGGGCTATCCCGAGCGCTGGATCGAGGTCTGGACTCCAGAGTTAACTTTCGATGCCAAATACTTCGAAACGAACGAAAGCTGGGCTGCTGAGGTGAATGATAGGCTGATCGCTTTCTATACCCTTCTCGATAAACAAGGCATGGCGTGGATTGAAAATTTATGGGTTCATCCTGATTCTATGGGTAAGGGTATCGGTAAAACATTATTTCTCCATGCAGTAGAATTGGCACGCCAACGAGGATACAAACACCTGCAGCTCGAAGCGGATCCCAACGCGGCCGGTTTCTATGAGAAAATGGGCATGCACAAAATTGGAGAGCGGCATTCTGAAGTGGAGGGTCAGCCGCGCAGTTTACCGATCATGGAGATTTACTTATGAAAAATATGGGACCAAAGAGCAGTGAGTGGCTGGCCTCTGTGGGAGTCCATACGTTGGATGATGTTGCCAATCTGGGTGTCGTGGAGACGTACAAGCGCGTAAAAGCTGCCTACCCTGACAAGGTGTCCTTGAACCTGCTTTATGGTCTCCAGGCAGCGCTTCTCGATTTACCCTGGAATGAGCTTCCACCTGATATTAAAGAGGAGCTGAAACGTCAGGTTGAAAACTACTGATTGCTCAGAAGACATGCTTATCATCGATGCCCACCTTGACCTTGCCTGGAACGCACTCCAGTGGAACCGTGACCTGCAAACGTCGGTGTACACGATCCGCGCCAGGGAGAGTCAGCTCACCGGGCCAGGGCGCGGGCAGGGAACGGTTGCCTTGCCCGACATGCAGACCGGACGTATCGCGTTTTGCTTTGCCACGCTGCTGGCGCGCTCCACGGGGCGCCCAGTCCAGAATTTGGATTATTCCTCCCCGCTCCAGGCTTACGGTGTTGCTCAGGGCCAACTGGCTTACTACTACGGGTTGGAGAAATCAGGGGAGGTTCAGCTCATCAGAAACGTCAAAGGGCTGGATGATCATATGATCGCATGGGAGGATTGGGAGATCAATACGGCTCTCCCTCAGCCGCTGCCGGGTCTCGTGATCAGCATGGAGAGCGCCGACCCGATCCAATCACCGCAGGATCTCGCGGAGTGGAAGGAGGCGGGAGTCCGCATCATCGGTCCCGCGCACTACGGACCGGGGCGTTATGCTGGCGGCACATCCACCGAACTGGGGTTGACCTCCATTGGCAAGGACCTGCTGCGTGAGATGGAACGACTTGGCATCCTCCTGGATCTCACCCATTTATCGGATAAGGCGTTTTGGGAGGCAATGGATCTTTTTGATGGAGTTGTGCTGGCGAGTCACAACAATTGTCGCTCGCTGGTCCCGCACCAGCGCCAGTTCGACGATCGGCAGATGCGCGCCGTTATCGAGCGCGACGGCGTGATTGGAGCCGCCTGCGATAATTGGATGCTGAGATTCGGCTGGACACGGGGCGCGCCGGACAACCAGCCTGTCCATCTCATGGATGTTGCCCATCACATCGATCACATCTGTCAGATTGCGGGGAACAGCCGGCACGCTGGGATCGGCAGTGACCTGGACGGCGGCTTCGGTCGCGAACAATCGCCCAGCGACCTGGACACGATCGCTGACCTGCAAAAGATTGTCGACCTCCTGAGCGAGCGCGGCTACCAGGAAGATGACGTGTCCACCATCATGCACGGCAACTGGCTTCGACTTTTACGTCGAGCGTGGTTGTAATTTTCATTTCGAGGAGAGTACATAACATGTCAAAACAGCAGATCACTACCCGCTCTGGTGCATCACCCATTGGCGCGTACTCGCAGGGATTGCGCGTTGGAGATTTCATCTTTGTCTCCGGCCAGGGACCGCTCGATCCGCAAACAGGTCAAATCGTGGGAACGACAGTCGAGGAGCAGACTGCCCGCGTGCTGGAGAACATCCAGGCCATCCTGGCTGCAGGCGGCGCGAGCATGGCAGATGTCGTCAAGGTGACCGCGCACCTGAGTGACCTGTCGCTGTTCGAGCGTTATAACAAAGTCTATGCCACGTACTTTCCCGATCCCAAGCCGACTCGGACCACTGTGGGAAGTCAACTGCTTGGCATCCTGGTCGAGATCGATGCCATTGCCTACGTGGGAGACAAATAACCATGCGCGTCGATGAATTGGAGACCCCGGTTCCTATCGTCGACATGGATCGCATGGAGGCAAATATTGCGCGCCTGCAGTCTTATCTCGACCAGCACAAGATTGCCAACCGCCCACATATCAAGACTCATAAGATACCGGACATTGCCCGCTTGCAAATGGAGGCAGGTGCTGTCGGCATCACCTGCCAGAAAGTCAGCGAGGCAGAGGTCATGGCGGAGGCCGGTTTCAGCGACATCCTCATCACATACAACATCCTGGGGGAGAACAAGCTCGAGCGGCTCACGTCGCTGGCGGCGCGGGGGACAGTTAGCGTTACAGCAGATTCATCTGTTGTGGTTCGCGGACTCTCCAAAGCGGCTCAGGAAGCAGGCATAGAGTTAACTGTCCTGGTGGAGTGCGATACGGGCGCGGGGCGCTGCGGTGTCCAATCACCGGGGGAGGCGGCGGAACTGGCGCGGCTGATCGCGGGTCTCCCAAACCTGCACTGCGGTGGGCTGATGACCTATCCAACGAGCGGACATCTGGATACCTTTGTTCGTGCGACCCGCGACCTGATCAAAGGAGATGGTTTGCAGATCGAGCGCGTCAGCGGCGGTGGGACGCCCGCTATGTGGCAGGCGCACACTCATCCCGAACTGACCGAGCATCGCGCCGGAATCTATGTCTACGGGGATCGGCTGACCCTTCGGTCCGGCTCTGTCTCGCTCGAGGATTGCGCCATCAAGGTTCATACGACTGTAGTCAGTCGGCCAACGCCTGACAGAGGCATTTTAGACGCCGGCAGTAAATCGTTGTCGTCTGATCTGCATGGCCTGGACGGATATGGCTATATCTGTGAGTATCCTGAGGCGAAGATCTACCAGCTTTCGGAGGAACACGGCCATGTTGATTTCTCTGCCTGTCCGCGCAAACCTGAAATTGGCGAACGTCTGACGGTCATTCCAAATCATTGCTGCACGGTCACAAGCCTGTTCGATGAAGTGATCGGGTCACGGAATGA
>DATFET010000546.1:0-11956 GCA_035250835.1 Anaerolineales bacterium | reverse complement strand
CCATGGCGGAACTTAAAATGGCGCTGGACAAAATCGGTGAGGACAAGTCAAAAAACGTGCAAGTGGTCTATGTGACCGTGGACCCCGAGCGCGATACGCCGCAGCGCGTTCAGGAATATGTCAATCATTTTGACAGTGATTTTATCGGTTTGAGTGGGTCTGAGGCTGAACTTGCACAGGTTTGGCATGAATATGGTGTATTCCGTGAAATTGTGGAAGGCACCTCTGCGGCTGGATACCTGGTCAATCACACGGCGCGTGTCACTGTGATCGACCAGGAGGGCAACCTGCGGGTTTCATATCCTTTCGAAACACCCGTTGAAGATATCGTGCATGACTTGCAGTTGCTGATCGAATAACTTCCTCGGAGAGATAATGTCCAGGAGACTGGTTGTAAAGCGTATTCTCTTTGCCATGCTGATCGGGTTGGCTCTCGGACTGGTGATCAGCGAGGTCCCATTCATCTTCTTGCAGGAAACTGCCCGAGCGCCGCAAGAGATCAGCCTTATCATTCCGAATGGAACGGCGGAACAGGTCGCCCGCGGCGAGCAGCCTCCCACGCTTCCTGAGAACATGTCTTTTGTGGTTGGAGACACCTTGATCATCCGCAACGAGGATTCGGTGGATCACAAGCTCGGACAGTTGTGGATCCCTGCGAATTCGTCTGCACAGTTGTCACTGGACCAGGAACAAAGCTTTGTGTATGAGTGTACCTTCCAGCCTGGGAATTATTTCGGTCTCGACGTCCATGAGCCGTTGACGTTGGGCACGCGGATCTACGGTGTGCTGTATGTTGGGATTCCTTTGGGGGTATTGATCGCATTATACAGCCTGGTCATGCCTGTCAAGAAAAAAGAAAATGTTCCTGTTTAAGATATTCGAGCGTAAATGGTTGATCCCCACCTTGTTCGTTGTAGCAGGTTCGGCTTTGTGTATTCGTCTTGGCATCTGGCAGCTGGACAGGCTCGAGCAGCGGCGTGCATTTAATCAGCAGTTCGAGTCGATGAGAGCTATGCCTGTGTTGGATTTGAACCAGGAACTGCCTGAAAACATTTCGCAGATGGAGTGGCGCAATGTCCAGGTGGAAGGGGATTATGATTATGATCATCAAATCGCTTTGAGGAACCAGTACTACGGCAGCGAGTACGGATACCATTTACTGACCCCTCTTCTTTTTGACGGGCAGGCCGTCCTTGTCGACCGCGGCTGGGTTCCCGCTGAGGACAATTCCTCGCCCGGCGATTGGCGGAAATACGATGAGACGGGATCAGTAAATCTGTCGGGGCAGATCCGCCTGGGACAGACAAAACCAGCGATCGGCGGCGTCGCGGACGCGCTGCCCGCAGACGGGTCAAAGCTCGAGATCTGGTCCAACGCGGACCTGGAGCGCATCGCCCGCCAGATGCCTTATCCCGTTTTGCCGGTTTACATCCAGCCCGAAGTGGATGAAAATGACATCGTTCCGCCCATTCCATTCCAGCCAACCATCGAGCTGACCGAAGGGCCTCATTTTGGGTACGCGTTGCAGTGGTTCACCTTTGCAACAATTATGCTGGTTGGATATCCGTTCTATTTGCGAAAACAGGAAACGAATTGAAATACTCATTGAATTCATCATTCTCGCGCTGGGTACTGGGGTTGTTATTTGCTGTTCTTATTTTGACCACCCTGGGGCGGGCTGTTGTTTTGACCGGGGCCATAAACTTTTGTGATGGTTTCCCGTTATGTGTTCCTGTTCAGCCGCTGGGATGGCTGAAGCTGGCTCACATTCTTTCGGTGGGATTTGCATCGCTGTTGATGATCATTGTCTTTCGTAAGGCATGGAGGCAGCAGCACAATAATATCGTCCTCCTGCCGTTGACGACTATCCTGGGTGTGATGTTCTTTGGGCAGGCTTTAGTCGGCGCCATGCAGGTGACGCAATCCTATCCACCTCACCTGGTGCTCCTTCACCAACTGACAACTGTCGCTCTGTGGGTATCGCTCATCCTGCTTACTTATACTTCAGGGTTATTGAGGGGTGAGACTCCAAAGCTTCGGATTACGGACTCCAGACAGCGGACAAAGGACTTTTTGGCGCTTACCAAACCTTTGATCGTTGGCCTCCTGCTCATCACAACCTATGGCGGGTTGGTGATCGGCTTGAAGGATTGGCCGCCGTTTTTACTCACCCTGTGGACGCTGCTGGGCGGGGCTTTGGCGGCGGGCGGTTCGAGCGCATTGAACCAGTACATCGATCGCGAACTGGACAGGAACATGCAGCGCACTGCCAAACGGCCGCTTGCAGATGGCCGGCTCACCGCTGCGGAAGGGCTGGCGTTCGGACTTGGCTTATCGCTGGTCAGTTATTATATTCTCGCCTGCTTTGTAAACGGGCTGGCTGCCTTGCTTTCCCTCGCAGGCATCGTGTACTATGTGATCCTGTACAGCCTGTGGCTCAAAAAGGCGACTGTGCAGAACATTGTGATCGGCGGCGGTGCAGGGGCGATCCCGCCGCTGGTCGGGTATGCTGCGGCGACGGGAACCTTAGATGCGACAGCAGTGATCCTCTTTTTCATTATCTTCATGTGGACCCCTCCTCACTTCTGGGCGCTGGCGATCGTCCGCATGAAGGATTATGAGCGAGCAGGCGTACCCATGCTGCCAGTCGTGCGCGGGGAGATGGAAACGCGGCGGCAGATCCTGATCTATACCCTCGAGCTGGTCATGGTCACCTTGCTGCTCCCCATTCTCGATCTGGCTGGGAATATCTATCTTGTCTCGTCGCTGATTTTGGGTGGCGTACTGATCTATGCTGCCTGGGCAGTCTGGAAGCAGGGCGGTAACAAGGTCGCCTGGCGCATGTATAAGTGGTCGAGCACCTATCTGGTTTTCATTTTCCTTGCAATTGTGATCGATTCGGTTCTGTAGCTTTCCAATTGAGATAAACTCTTACGTTGTCATCCATCGTCAATTGTGAAGGAGAAAACGCATGTGAAGGGCCGCAGGTTTGGCGTTCGTCGAATTCTCACATATGTTGCAATAATCTCTCTATTCCTGTACTATCTTCTCACCTGGACCAATGTGATGGGGGATCTCTATCAGAGGACTGGTTCAGATTTTATGGGTTTTTATACCTTCGGTCGGATCTCACAGACTGAAGGCTATCCTTCCATATACAAAATCGAAGAACAGCAAAAGTTGCAGGAAGAGATTGTCGGACATCCAGTCACTCCCATCTTTTACACCCATCTGCCATTTATTGCGCCGCTGGCAAAAATCCTGGTCAATGAAGAGTACGTTGATTCCTTCACAAGGTGGGGGATCGTATTACTTTTTGTCAATGCCATTAATGTTTATACACTCGTACACCTTTTGGATCTCTCAAAGCTGACAAGGGAAAATCTTGTCATTTTGTGCATCGGGACATTCCTGTTCGATCCCACCTTCAGCGGATTTATCAACGGTCAGGACACGGCTATATTGCTGCTCGGCGCAGGCATTTGGGCTTATGGATTATTCTCGAAAAGATACGTCCTCTCAGGGATGGGGTTAAGTCTTACCACTGTCCGCCCTCAAATTGCCCTGTTTCTCGCCATTCCGTTCCTCTTCCATTACCGAAAGATTTTTTGGAGCTTTGTAGGTGGGAGCTCCTTACTGGCTCTGATTAGTATTGGACTACTTGGGACCGAGGGGATATTTCGCTTCGTCGAGAGTATCCGCTATATTGAAAGCACGGTCTGGCTGGAAGCGCACGCCCTGGATATGCCAACTATTTCTGGAATCATCAGGCGAAATCTGATCATCTCTAATTATGAACCTGTGCAAAATCTGGTATGGCTGTTTTATCTGTTAGGGGTTATTGGATTCTGCTATCTATGGTGGAACAGCCCTAAAATCGATGAAAGGTATATGGGAGTATTGGCGCTGGCAGCCGTTTTTCTTGTCCCTTATGCTCACTACCATGATCTGATTCTCCTGTTGATACCCATCTACTGTCTCATCCGCATCCATCAGAGCCTGGGAATTTTCCATCAGGATTATCTTTCCTTGATTCCATTGACTGTCTCCTGGTTGTCAGTAATCGGTTTCGCAGGAACGGGAATCATGAAGTTTCCGATCGTTTATGCAGTCATGTTTCTGTTGGGATTTTTACTTTTGAGGGCTGACAAAATACCCAGAAGCATTCTTTCCTCCCCTGCTTAATACTCAGTGTTCGTATTGATTACTGTTTATGAAAAATGATGGCTGTGTCATCCTGATATAAGATCGTCCAGTTCTCTTTTTCCAGGGCGCGGGCGATAGGGGAGCCAATGCGAGTAATTGCCCATTCGATATCATATTTTTCGAGAATATCCTTCCATCCCTCGCCCAGAGTCATCACGGTCTCATATTCGCGCGTAAGTGTTTCCCCGTAAATATGTGTATGCCCATCCATGAAAATCTGCTGGCGCGGGGATAGGTTTAAGAGGAGATAGCCTCCCCAGTCGAATTCGTTGAACATATATCCCTGTGGAGGATGCTGGTTAAGCCAGCTCACAGCCTGGACGGGGAAAAAATTGCTGTCGAACACATTGCCTTTGTTTTCGGGGTCAATGACTTTACCCGAATTGAATATCGCCGCGATCACGATCAGGAGAATAATCATCCAGATGAAACCGTTCGAGGAGGAATTGATTTTCGAGATGTTTTTATCGATTGTAGAATATCGACTGGAGGAAAATTCCTGGCTCAACCAGTCCCCGAGAGCCTGTGCAGCAATGGGGACAATGACAATCGCAAACAGCGGGATCATCCTGGCTGTGTAAAGTGCTATCCCCGTAAATGAGACAGTCAAAAGGACATACGTCCAGGGAAGCCTTCTTGTTGATCGCGCAAATGCTGTGACCGTCACGAGGAGAAGTAGAATAAAGGGCCACGTCGCAGGCAAATGAAAGTCGGGTGACTGATATTCGGGGATACGTGAAGTGATATAGGAATTACTCCCAAGCGAGGCAATGGCCTCCCAGATCTTTACTCCCGATGGGGAAAGGAATGTGGTGATAAAGGAGAGTGCTGCTGCGAAGAGCATAGGCTTGGTGGATGGCATGCTCAGCCAACTGCGTGAGGGAGTCTCGAACAGGCTACCCACCAGATAAATTCCTAATATGATCATCCCCAGTACGAACATGCCATGCAGGTTGACCCAAAGTAGCATCAGGACTGGCAGCAGCCACCAGGAACGCGGCCTGTCGGAGATGACCCGTTCCAGGATCATGATCCAGAGCGCGGTAAAAAGATAAGTAAAGAGATGGGGTCGCGGCAGGACATGAATCATGCCCGCGGCGATTCCGAGCACCGCAGCAAATAACGAAGCAAAAAGGCTATCTGTTCTTCTGGAAGCCTCGTGAAAAACAATTAGCCAGGTCCCAGTGACGATCAGCGCTGTCAGGAGTACCACGCCGCTTAAACCGAGCAGATCATTCGATAGTGAGAAGATGACCTGTGAGAGCCACTCGTGTGGGATGCTGGCGAAACCCACAGTGCGGAAAGAAAATTTGTCAGTGAGCGGCACGCTCCTCGACTCGCGAATCAACCCTCCAAGGAGGAGATGACGCGGCAAGTCGCCGTCAAAGTTCAAGAGCCTGGGTCCGCTGGCGGCAATGCTCCATAACAAAGCCATCAAAAGGATATACTCCATTCGAGGGAGCAGGAATTTACCGAAATTCATTTTGACTTTATGCCACCCAGCCCCAGATAAAGAACTGTCCGCTGAGATAGAGGTTGAGAGGTATAAATGTATATATTATTATCCGCCGAATGTATGGATTTTCTCCGGCAAGTCCCAGAGCGTAGAATGAGGGGAAGAGCAGTAGTGCATATCGCGACATGGAGATCAGAGGCTGGGTTTCAACGATTCGAATCAGGATGATAAAAACACTGGACGCAGTATAAAGATTATACTCAAGAGGTATTCTTCGCCACCCCCAGACAAGCAAAACGATGAACAGTGTCGCGACGGACCCATTCAGGATATCGATAAACTTAAAATTTCCTGAAATGATCGTTTGAATTGCATATCCATAGGTTTGCCAGGGAGGAACGATCCGAGCGTGCCATTCCGATTCCACAAATGGGATAGTTCCGCTCGTTACCTGCAATGAACGCAAATAGAGATAGAATAATCCCCCCATCCCAGCGATGATTAATCCAATCCAGTGGGCCGGCTTTCGTAGAAACGGACGATCCCTCCACAATAAAAACAGCATGGGTGCCAATAACGCTGCCCCTTGCAAGCGGGTCAGGATCGCGCAAAATGTCCAGAAACCTGCCCACACCCATGATCCGGATTTCATTGCGCGCATAGACAGCAGGGTGACCAGAAGGAAGAGTGGCTCTGAGTAGACACTGAAAAAGAAGAAGAAGGTTGGATAGATGACAAAAAATAGCACGGATCGTTTGCCAACCGACTTGTCACCCCACGGGGAGAACGTGTCACATAAAAGCTTCAAGCAAATTAAAGTTGCAACGTGTGAAATAAACAGGCCTGCTAAAAATAGATTGCCAAATACCGGCTCCAAGATCCGAATCAACAGAGGAAATAGCGGAGGGAAATGATCATCTCCAGCTACACTGCCATAACCATGCTCCGCGACCGACATATACCAGTTGGCATCAAACCTTTGCCACATCCCCAGCCAAACACCGGGATAGTGAGTCGTGCCATGATAAGGAAAAATATCGGATGCATCTGTTTTCGCTGGCAGCCAGATAGAGTTCTGATACGGTCCCTGCACGGATATACCATTTGATATATTCCAAAGACTGCCTGTCTGCCGATCGACGATATGCTCTCTGTCAGCCGGCGTAAATGTAAGAACCTCTCCGTTCACTTCGCGCAGGTAAACATACCCCTGGTTAGCACTCAGGCTGAAAATGGAAAGTATTGGTTCATCCGACAATTCGAAATTTTCGATCGCGATTGGCTGAATTGTAAAGACCACCCAGGACCATACTGCATATAGTAGTCTTGCAATCACGAAGAGTGTGATGGCAAATCGCCAGGACTCGTTGATGGCAAGCCATCGCTGTGAAACTATGCTTTTGTAATGGGTCAATGATGTCACCGCGTCATTTTACCTTTTGTCTTAAGGGCAAAAGCTTCCACACACCTTGCAAATTAAAAACAGGACGATTTCAAAAATCGTCCTGTTTCAGATCTTTTATTGTTTTATTCGCCCAAATAGTCGCGCAGCTTCCGCCGGATCGACGGATGCCGCAGACGGCTCAGGGCCTGGGCTTCGATCTGACGGACACGTTCGCGCGTCACACCCATCTTGCGGCCGACTTCCTCAAGGGTGTATGCCTGACCGTCCAGCAGGCCATAGCGCAACTGCAAAATACGGACCTCACGCGGGGGCAGGGCATTCAAGACTTCTCCCAAATGCTCTTTGAGCAGGTTGTACGTGGCGGTGTCGTCCGGTGGAGGCGCTTCATCATCTTCGATGAAATCGCCAAGCACCGAATCCTCTTCATCATCGGTCGGCGTCTCGAGCGATAGCGGGCGACGCGCCACCTGGATCATATTTTCGACTTTCTTGGGCGGCACATCCAGGGCTTCGGCAAGCTCCTCCACGCTCGGCTCGCGTCCCAGGCGCTGTGTCAGTTGATGCTGGACGCGCAGGAGCTTGTTGATCTGGTCGCCCATGTGCACCGGCACGCGGATCGTGCGTCCCTGGTCGGCGATGGCGCGCGTCACAGCCTGTCGGATCCACCAGGTGGCGTAGGTCGAGAACTTGTGTCCGCGGCGGTAATCGAATTTCTTCGTGGCGCGGATCAAACCGATATTACCTTCCTGGATCAGGTCCAGGAAGGGAACGCCGCGTCCCATATACTTCTTGGCAACCGAGATGACAAGACGTGAGTTCGCTGTGATCAAATGCTCACGAGCTGCCCAACCATCCTCGATCAATTTGCGCAGTTCTGTGCGGCGCCGCGGGCTGGCATTGCCTTTCGCCAGCTCCTCGCGCGCCATGCGTCCACGCTCTATGCGCTGGGCAAGTTTTACTTCCTCTACTGCAGTCAATAACGGGACACGGCTGACCTCTTTTAGATACAGGCCGATCGTGTCATCCGTGTCGATGTTTGCAAGATAATCATCGAGAGCAAGATCGACCTCAGGCTCAGCCTCAGTAGCCTCCACGGCGACCAGTTCGTCTTCTGTGGGTTCAGCTGTGGCTGTGTCTTCAACGAACGGAATCCCCGCGCTCAATAATGCCGAAAAGGCTTCTTCGAGCTGTTCTACATCCTGTTCGGCCTCGGGGAAAAAGTGCAGGATGTCATCCAGCGTAATATAGCCCTTCTGGCGGCCCAACTCGATCAGACGGGCAAGCGCTGAGAACTCTTCTTCTTCATCGACCATCAAGATTTTATCTACATCCATTCGTAGGTTTGTCCATTTTCTTTTTTATTCAGAATACACTTTTTTGGAGTGAATTTCAAGTCCATTTCATTGCTCTTTCATAGACGCTCACGGGACTAAAACGTTACGCCAGGTTAGGGCGTGGGAGTTTCAGCCGCAGGCGTACCGGCTTCGGTCACTGCTGGGAGGGGCGTCTCCAGATAGGGTGGGGAGGTCAGGAGTCGGAGCAGGGAATCCACTGCGCTCTTACTCACGATGAGGATGTCCCCGCCGGATGCATCCCGAATGTAAAATCCACTTTCTGTTGGAGTGACAACCCCAATCTGTATCGTTCGTTCCGTACCGCTGTTGAATTTAACGGTCAGGAGGTAAGCCGGCTCATCCAGCCCCACCACTTCAGCATCGATCTCGGAAATCCTTTCGAGGATGCGCATCGTCGTAAGCTGACTGGCTGCCGCCTCAGACGCTCCCTGTTCTGCCTCGGCCTCGACCGGCTGGGTCAGTGCCCAGGCATTATCGGCATTACGAGTGACCTCCACAGATTCTCCGGTTTTCGACCGGATTAGGATGCTCGAAGGAACACCATCGTCAGCGGTAAACAAATATTCGATCTCTTCGACAGCCTCTGGCGTCACGAGGATATCTGCCGGTTGTGCGCGATTACTCAGATAGTAATAGACCGCTGCAAGCGCGAGCAGTATTGTTATATAGACAACAGTTGAGCGACGAATCATACACGAGTACTCGGACAAGCTAAAACTGAAGGGCTATTTATTCGAGTTTGCAGGCTAAGCTGCTCTCCAACTTAATCTTGTTGGAGTACTAGCCCTGCCTCCTGCGCGTCAGCCATGTGGACACCCCGCCGACCAGGACAAGACCCGGGATGATGAAGATTGAGGTGAGCAGGATCAAGATCGAATAAAGCTGGGATGGAGGGATAAAGGTTCTTTCGGTAGTATCCTTGGATGTGATTGAGGTCAGATTCTCCTGTTCGGCAGACCAATCCACCGAGTTGACGAACATATCACCGTTCCCATAGGCATCGAAAATTTGGTCCAATGCAAATTGCGACGTGCCGAAAACGACCACGCGGCCATTTGTCCCGGGATTTTCACCTGCCATTGCAAGTGCGAGCGGACCAACTAATTCACCTTCGTCTAATGCAACCTGCCCGTCCTCAGATAGGCTTTCGAAATCCGTCTCGCCCCACGAGCGTTCATTCGTTTGGACAAGAGAAGTGAGTGTTATCCCTTCCACGGGATCAGTCATGCCGATACTGCGAGTAAATGGATAGAAGGATACAAGATTGTTCATATTCACAGTGATCGGATGAGTGGCATCGTAATAGGCAGCTGCAGCAGTCGTTGGCTGCGGGCTGTTAAGATCGATCACAATGTCGTTATTCAGGGAAATACCCCATTCCCTCAAAAGCAGATCTGCGAGTGGATCGCTTTCCTCTCCAAATTCCGTCAGGGGAATCGGATCCTCCATGACAATCAGTGAACCGCCATTGTCCAGAAATTCCTTGAGGAGATTTACTTCATTCTCAGAGACAGGCTGTAGCGGACCTGCGATCACGATCACGCGGGCACCCTCAGGGATTTCATTATCCACCAGGAGGTTGAGGGTTTTAACGGTATAGTTCTTGCTCTCCAGTGTGCTCGCTGCGCGGGTCATCGAAGATTCGCCGCTTTGTTCAATGTCCCGTTCGCCATGGCCGGTTAGGAAATAGATCGCGCTGCTTTCCGGGTTCAGGAGTTGCAGCAATCCCTTGAGGATTTCGTCCTCACTGGCGAATGCAACGATCGCGCTACGATCGCCCATTTGCAAGAGGATTTTTCCATCTCCTGTCACACCTGCATTGATCGCAGCTTGCGGATCCAGGTCAGGGTTGATGAAGCGGTAATCGAACTTTCCGTTGCTGCCGGCCTTAATATTGGACAGTAGCTGGTCTGCCGTCTCGGTACTGCTCTGGGAGAAGAAACCAGTGGCAGTCACTTTTTCCGGCAGGGCTTGTACAGCGGATAATAGCTCGGGCGAAAGAGTATTTATATTATCTTCCGTGAGGTCTGCAATGGTTTTCGGATTCTCGAATGCGAGCAGGTTCCCTACGATCAAAATTCCTACGATCGCGAGGGATGTGATGATGGCATTGCTCCCGTGGCGCGCCTGGCGACCTGTAAAAAAACGACGCACACGCTCAGGCTCAAGGATTGCATAAACTGCAATACCGAGAATGCCTATACCAATGCTGATCAGGATGTATTGATTGAGGTTTTCAACACTGGCAACAGTGAACATCTGCATGTCGACCATGCCGCGTGTGATGCCAAGCAGAATGGCAGCGATGAACGCGATCAGAGCGACGATAAGCGCAATATATGAGTAGTTTCTGGATTTTGTCTTGTTGCTCATTAGCGCCATCTCCGCACTTCAACTGCAGTTGTCCCCATGAACAGGCCGAGGACGATCAAACTAAAGTAGTAGACAAGATCTGAAACCTGTATACGGCCAATATTGAATGCCTCGTCAAAGTGCGTCGACATGACCATATATTGGAAAAAACTTCCGCCAGATGGCAGCATGTTGGCCGGAAATCCGATCAGGAAAAACAGTCCCAGGCAAGTGATCAGCGTAACGAAAAAGGCAGCCACCTGATTGCTGAACATCGCAGATATTCCAACGCCAAGAGCAAGGAAGGAGGCTGCAATCAGGATTATGCCCAGGTAAGATGAAAGCAATAACTGGCGATCGATGCTTGGCGTGACCAGAGGCGGCAGGATGGTGACACTTCCGATCACGATGCCATTGAGAATGATCGGATAGATCAGCGTCACAGCCAGGACAGATAATATAAAAAAGAGGCTGCCGAGCCATTTGCCGATTACCAGTTCGTGGTCACGGATGGGAGCAGTAAGCAAAAGCTCGATCGTGCCGGTTTTCATCTCATCCGCCAGCAGCCGCATGGTTAAAGCAGGAGTCCCGAATAAGAGCAGGAACGCGAACCACCAATTGACGGCAGTCACGTTTGGGGCGGTCGGGTAACCGTACAGCGCGCTTTGAGTGGCGCCCTGCAAGACCAGCACGAAGATGAAACCCAGAACCAGCAGGATCACAAAAGCCACCACATAAGCGATGGGCGTGATGAAGTAATGGTCATATTCCCGTTTTGCAATTGTCCAGATGTTTCGCATATTTCCCTCAGTCTGATTTCTGGCTGTCTGTATTGTCGCGCGTAAGTTCCAGGAAGATCTCCTCCAGACTCAAGCCGATAGAACGCATCTCGAGCAGGTCAAAACCCGCTTGAACGACCGCTTTTGCCACCTGAGGCCGGACATCCTCGCCCGCGGAGAACTCAAACTCCACAGAGCCATCCTGTTTGGCCTCCACATCCATTGCGCCTTTCACCTTGCCAATCCGGGCGGCGAGTCCATCCGTTTCGCCGCGTACGCGCAATACAACACGCTGCGCTCCGACAAGCCTTGATTGCAGGTTTTCCGGAGTATCCTCGGCAACGATCTTCCCCTTGTTGATGATCAGGACACGGTCGCAGATCTGTTGCGCTTCTGAAAGAAT
>DATFET010000545.1:0-4729 GCA_035250835.1 Anaerolineales bacterium | reverse complement strand
TTGACGGTCCAAAAGAAACCTGCCCAGCCTGCAGAGGATGTTCTCCAAGTAAGCGATCTGCGCGTGAAGGATGTGCGAGGGCTGGAAGCTGTGCGCGGCGTTTCGTTCAATGTGCGGGCAGGCGAAGTACTGGGCATCGCCGGCGTACAAGGCAACGGGCAGACCGAGCTGGCGGAAGCATTGACGGGTTTGCGTCACATCGAAAGCGGGCACTTCACACTGGATGGAAAGGACCTGACCGGCAAGCCTCCGCGCCCCATCACCGAAACAGGGCTCGCACATATCCCGGAGGACCGCCAGCGACACGGACTCGTTCTTACCTACTCGGTCGCGGATAACATGGTGCTGGCTGACTACTACCAGCCGCGTTTTTCAAAGGGCATTGTGATTCAACAAAATCAGGTGGATGCCAATGCGAAGAGGTTGATCAAGGATTATGATGTCCGTACACCCTCGCCATTCACTACAGCCGGCAAGCTCTCCGGTGGCAACCAGCAGAAGGTAATCATCGCCCGCGAGCTGAGTCGTCCCGTCAAACTGGTGATCGCCTCGCAGCCGACGCGCGGCCTGGATGTCGGCTCGATCGAATATATTCACAAAGAAATCATCCTCATGCGCGACCGCGGAGTGGCGGTCCTGCTCATTTCCGCTGAACTGGATGAGATCCTTTCGTTATCAGATCGGATCGCAGTGATGTACCGCGGTCAGATCGTGGCAACGGTGGATCGCAAGGACGCCTCGCGCGAGCAATTGGGCTTGTGGATGGCAGGGATTCATGAGTCTGCCTGAGCCCTGGACGTTGTGAGTCCTGGACGGGAGTCTGTACGGCTCCCGTTTTTAATTCCAATCCGCAAGCCTGCGAAGGTTGAATTCGAAATGCGTCCACCAACGACGTAAAGCCTTCGCAAGAGGAACAAAGGGGAATCAGCGTGCGTCTGTATTCGTGTACCCCGCAGGTTTCGTCCCAAAAATAAGAGCGCTGCGGGGTGTAAAATTGTTCCATCAATCGAGGAGAAAGAATGACAAAATTTGCCCGTCCTGTTTCTATTCTGTTCATTATTATTTTTATACTCGCAGCCTGTAACCTGCCTTCCAGCGCGCCTGCGACCGAAGATCCCAATGCTGTTTTCACTGCAGCCGCGTTGACGGTACAGGCAATGTCCACGATCCCAACCACTCAGGTGACGCCGTTCAGCACCCCGACCCTGCCGCCTCCGGCTGCGACAAATACCTCTGTCAGTTTTCCAACCCTGGCTCTACCCACTTCAACTCGAGTAGCCTCACCGACGGCCGTCTGCGATCAGGCACAGTTCGTCCGGGATGTAACGATTCCCGACGGTACTACTTTTGCGCCTAATGCGACGTTCACCAAGACCTGGCGATTGAGGAATGCGGGAACATGCACCTGGTCCGGTTATTCCCTCGTTTTCGACAGCGGCGACTCCATGGGTGGCACCTCTCCGACTCCGATTGGAACGGTCAGCCCGGGGCAGGAAATTGACGTTTCCGTGAACCTGACCGCGCCTGCCACCGCCGGTTCGTATCGCGGGTACTGGCGCATCCGCAATTCGTCCGGTGTATTGATCCCAGTTCTGGGAGGTACCCAGGGTAAGTCATTCTTTGTGGATATTAGAGTCGGCGTCTCCAGCTCCGGACTTGATCTGCACACTCGTGCCCCGGATGCCAGCTGGGTGGGGAGCGCCGGTGTTGTGACATTTGGCGGCCCTGAGACAGATGCAAATGGTTTTGCCATGTACCGTAACAACCGGGAACTGGAGGATGGTTCCTCGCCTGCAAAAGTGCTCGAGATCCATCCACAGTTTGTAAATAACGGTGTGATGACCGGACTCTATCCTTCCTACACAGTGGTGGCCGGCGAGCATTTCAAGGCAAAAGTCGGCTTCCTTGCCAAGGCCGATGGATCCTGTGGGGTGGGCAACGCAAAGTTCCAGCTGAACTACAAGGAAGCAGGTGTCATCAAACCGCTGGGCGAATGGTCGGAAACCTGTGATGGTACATTAAAGGATGTGGATGTTGACCTGACCAGTCTCGCCGGGAAAAATGTCCAAATTGCACTGGCAGTCCTTGCCAATGGACCGGCTGACGAGGATTCAGCAGTCTGGATCAGTCCACGAATCGAATTACCCTAACTTCTGGTGAAAAACTCGCTCACGCCGCTGTCCCCGGCGGCGACTACAGAGTAACACCTGCGCCGGGGGGACAGCGCAGGGAGCACTTATACACCGAGAACTATCCTAGCCGATGGGAACACCCGACGAACGCGTCGGGCGCTTTTTCATTACAAGGCGCCGCCTCCTTTCCTTAACCTGATATTTGAATTTCTGCCAGCCTGCCCATCTAAAAGTAAACTTGTTTTGGCTCTCCAGCTTTGCGAGGCCATATCCACCATGGGATTTCCCAAGGAACCCTTGTTTATGAGACATGTGGTAAACGGTATAATCAATTCCCGTGTTGGACTGCATTACGGTTTGAGAAAGGAAAATTGAATGTCTGAACTTGGAAAATACAGGGTTTTGGCTGTTACAGCATGTTTAATGCTGTTTGTTTCAGCGTGCGGTTCCTCAGCGGAGCAGGAGACTGACATCTCCACGGCTGTGGCGCAGACTGTGCAGGCAGGCGCGTCGCTCACCGAACTGGCAAACCAGCCCACGCCCACCCTCAAGGTTACCCTGCCGGCTGAGACGCCCGTCCGTGCGGCTTCACCTACGAGCGCGCCGACACTGTCGTCGGCGCCCGCTGACCCGGACTGTGCAAAGGCCACGCTGGTGGGCGAAAACCCGCCGGATGGCGTCATCATGAAGCCAGGCCAGTATTTCTGGAAAACATGGACGCTTCAAAATACCGGGACCTGTACCTGGAATCCCTCCTATAGTTTGATATTCTGGAGCGGTGACCTGATGGGCGGCCTGACCTCCTATCCGCTCGATGACGACATCGCTCCCAATGAACAGAAGGATATTTCCATTTATCTGAAGGCACCCGACACAGAGGGGACATTTACCGGCTACTGGCAGCTCCAATCCCCGTGGAATGCCAATTTTGGGGTGGGTCCGTCCAGCGAACCCTTTTATGTACAGGTCGTGACGTCGAACGCAGCAGAGCCGGATTATGGGATTGCCAATGTTGAATATAACCTTGTCCGCGATCCGGCCGCAGGCTGTCCGACCAATGTACGATATACGCTGTACGTGACCGTATCCTCAAACGGACCCGTTGAAGCCGATTATTTTTGGAGCCAGAGTGATGGAAACAATAGCCATGTAAAGCCCATTGAATTTACCGAGGCTGGTTCCCAAACACTTTCACGGGAGTGGATGATCGGAAAAGGCGACAGTCCCAGTCCACGCTGGATCGAATTTGTGATTACCGAGCCTGATTACCGGGAATATGGCAAGGCTGAGATCCTGAACCTGTGCTCGTAGTTGGGAATTTATTCAGAGGAATAAAGACCTCCTGATCGTTTCGTAAAAAACACGGACTTGCAGGAGGTCTGATTCTTCTCCGGATGGCCGGAAACACAGTCAACCCAATCCGTTATAATGTGCCATCTCATCGTATGACCCAAACTGCCGCCTTCGTCCCCGGATTTCATTCGAGGCTCCTGTGCAGGCGGGGGAGCGAAACAGGATAGTAGCATCATGCACGCAACGCCCGGCAATAAGAGAATCGATTTCATGGGGCTCGGACAATTCCTGCTTCCAATACTTCTATTCTGGCTTATCCTGATTTTCGAAATTTCCTATTCCTTTAGCCAATATTTCCATGGCTATTCCGCGGGATTATTTCTGATCGTCCTGCTGATCTATTATTTGGCCTTCCGGCTGCCCGATCGGTACCGCGTCCTCGCCAGCTTTGGATGGACCATGCTGTTATTTGCGTTGACACTTTCCTTTATGTGGACATCCGGTTTCTCTGACAACAAGGTGATTGCAGGCTTGCTTCCTTATAAGGATGGGGCAGGTTACTACCTGGGTGCAAACCTGATCTTGAACGGACTGCCACTGGAGAATACGCTTCAGGCAGGCTGGAGACCTCTGTTTCCGGGCTTTTTATCCTCCATGTTATTTTTGTCCGGCGGCAGCTTGAAGCTTGTCCTGGCTGCCCTGGTCCTGTTGGCAGGCACCGGCTCATACTTTGCCTCCCGTCAGGTATATGCATGGCTGGGTGCGTTTCCCGCCAGTTTGTTTATTACATTTCTTTATTTTTATATCCAGCCCCTGGTCGGTCTGACGATGACTGAGCTGCTCGGCTTCACAATGGGATGCATGGCTTTTGCGATTCTATGGATGACGTCGTTCCATCCCAGGATGATGGATCTCGTGTTTGGCATACTCCTGCTCGTTCTGGCAATGAGCGTTCGTGCAGGAACTTTTTTAATGCTCCCGTTTATAGCAGTCTGGGCAGGCAGAGTATTTCGAGGAGCAGGGAGTTTTTCCTGGCAGGCATTTGCAGTTGCCTGGAGCACGATCCTGCTCGGATATCTGGCCTTCAACTCGATATATGTGCGCTTGATTGGCATACCAGAGGGAAAAGTCTTCGGAAATTTCGCCTATTCCCTTTATGGGCAGGTTCAGGGCGGTACTGGCTGGCATAGGGCCATCGAGGAGCTGGGTACCCGAGATCCATCCATTGTTTATAAGGCTGCCTTTCAATTTTTTCTCGACCACCCTTTTAGCTTAGTTATAGGAATATTGAAATCCTACAGGGA
>DATFET010000041.1:0-4038 GCA_035250835.1 Anaerolineales bacterium | reverse complement strand
CGACTGATGTGAACGAGAGGAAAACAACCAGCAGCACCACAATGGAGCACGAGATCCGAGGATGCATAAAGTCATTATACTGTCCCTATCACGCATTACTGCCTGATCTCATTCTGAGTTAATGCATGATTGCGAAATTTTCAATCAATGCAGCATGTATAATGATCGCATGCCAGAAGGCACATATGAGATTCGGATCTGCGAATCGTGTGGGCTGCGCTATCCGCTTGTGGTGGGACAACGATTTGGGACGCGTTGTCCCGTCTGCATGGGAGAGACTCGCATCGTGCTCAGCCGGGAGTTGGTGACGGAACCCGCGCCTCCTCTCCGCCCTGCCCCCTTCGACTACGCCGACACTCCGGCAGGTCTCCCCAAGAGAGGCGGGATGGCAGTCCTGCTGGATAATATCCGCTCTGCCTGGAATGTCGGATCGATCCTTCGCAGCGCGGACGGATTCGGATTCAGCCAGGCATACCTGTGCGGGATCACTTCGACACCCGAAAATGAGGCAGTGACCAGGACATCTCTGGGCGCAGAGGACTCGGTTCCCTGGTCCTATCACAAGGATGCTGTCAAATTGGTGCAGGGCTTGAAGAAGGAAGGCTTCCACATCGAGGCGCTTGAAGATCATGAACGAGCGATGGACATTCGGCTCGCGGCTTCCCATGGAAATTTCTCAAAACAACAGACGAACAAATCAGTTCTTGTCGTTGGGAATGAAATTACGGGCGTGGATCCGCAACTCATCGACTTGTGCGACAGGATTTTTCACATCCAAATGCTGGGTGAGAAGAGATCGTTCAATGTAGCAATTGCGTTTTCCATTGCAGCTTTTGCATTGGCAGAGAAATAAAAAATCCCGCAGGTATCTCCTGCGGGATAGATTTTGCCCTGGTCTACTGTGCTGGGACAAGTACTACATCGTAATCGGTATCCACTGTCACCGGAGTGCCAAAACGAGCATTCACAACGTATAGGGATTTGCCAATTCCGGCGATAGTTGTCGGTACGCGGAACAGAGGACTAGTGATCACATTCTCAATCACGCCACTGCTAAAATCGGAGTCCATTCTGATGACTGCAACCTGGTTCAGACGGTTTTGAACAACATATAAGTATTTCCCGCGCAGGAGAATACCGTCTCCAGCAGACACGCTGCCGCCATTTAGATCAATCCGCGTTGCCATGCCAGTATCCGGATCGACGCAGTAGAGGGCGCCTTCGAAACTATTGACAATGATCAGAGTCTGACCGTTCGGTGTGGCCGCGATGCCGTTTGCATTAAACTGTCCTGCGGTAAATTGATACTCACCGCCCAGGGTTTTGGTTTCGACATTTTCTGTGGAAGGGATGTCATTTTTTACCAGCGGCACCCGATAGATCTCTGGCTGCATTGAATTGGTGAAATACGCTGCTCCCTGAGTGATCACCACGTCATTGATAAAACTGGGATCATCGCTGAGTGTGAGAATGGCAACCGTGTCTCCGGTTTCAGCATCGTAGATATAGGCATCACCTGTTGGACCACCTGCCACGAACAGGTAGCCAGTGCCTGGATCGAATTTCAATCCAATCGCGTTGCGCCCAGGTTGAGGCTGCACAGCCAATTCACCTTGCCCGGTCGAAAGGTCCCCTCGATAGATCGCACCAGTTGGGATAGACCCAACGTAGAATGTGGTTCCATTCCCAGAGGCAATGCCTTCCGGCGCAAAACCGTCCGGCAGCCAGATCTGCTGCAATAATGAAGCAGCAAAGGTGCTTCCAACGACAGTGATGCTCAGGACAATAACCAGCAATGGAATCAGAATGCGCCGTTGACTTTTGTGAGTCAGATACATATCTACTTGCTCCTTTTCAGTTTTGGTTTTTTTGACTGTGAGAGCCTGCCTGCATCCCCGTGGTACTTTGGCTATGATAATCGGCAATCATGAATCCCCTCTGAGAGCCACATGAAAAATACACTAATATCCTTCCACCCAATGGTAATCTTTACAAAGTAAATTCACAAACAGAGACGTCTCCTGTCAGGTCAAATGCCAGGGCGTCAGCAGTCCTGTCCATGCTAGCATAGGACAGGTCTTCCGTGCTGCGCGCCTGGAGATCCATCGCAATCGGTGGAGCCGGATGGAAGCCGGCAATCACAAATAACATCCAGGCCATGCCTGAGCAGATGCCAAGCGCGGCAAGAGCTTTCAGGGGTACAACGAACCGTAGTTAAGTCTGCGCCTCTTATTGCACCTTCACGGATCATTGCCAGCCTGCCCTGAATATTTCTCCATCTGCTCCTGTACTTGTTCCAGCAGGAGTTTCAACTCATCCCGTTCAGCGATAGCGTGTCGCAGCGAGATCTTTAAGGAGTCATTTTCATCGGAAGGATGTGTCTTCAACAGATACTCATCGCGTGCAATCTGCCTATTCTTCTGATCGAGCTTGATTTCCAGGCGTTGGCGATAACCCTCATAAAAGTTAAACTCCCGCATGGGCTCAATGGTAGCTGGCTGGCTGTCTGTCAAAAGCTCATCGATCGTTTTCAGGAATGCATCCAGATCGACTGGCTTTTGCAGGAAACGGGTTGCGCCGATGTTCAAGGCGAATTCCTTGTCCTCGGGCGCGACATAGGTAGCTGTGATAAAGACCACTGGAATGTTACAAGTCTCGGGGCTGAGGCGTAATCGGTGGACAAGCCCAAACCCATCCAATTTCGGCATCATGATGTCGGCAATGACGATCGACGGGTGTTCCTCACGGACAATATCCAGCCCTTCCCTGCCATTGCGAGCAGTGACCACACGATATCCTCTGAATGTCAGCGTTGTATGGAGTAGTTTCAGGATATCGGGGTCATCCTCTACGAGGAGGAGATAACCTGATCCTGTTTTCATAATCTTATTGTAGTCCTTGTTGCTGCCCGGGATATATTAATTTCGTCACTTTTTTGTGGGCACGACCTAATTCCAGCCACCTGTGCGCATTCGGTTCCTGATCTCATCCTGCAGGGCTGAGAGCATTTCGATGAAGGCCTCCCTGTCTGAAGGGCTCATCAGCGATTTCTCCTCGAGACGTGCCAGCAAATAAACCATCCAGGAAAGCCATGTTCGCGGGTTGCTTTCCAGGTCGGCCATATCATTAGCAATAAAGTTAAGAGCCTCGCGGAGATCGTCTTCTTTTATCATGTGGTTCGCTCCTTGTTTTTTCATTGTACTATCATGCCCCGATTCTACCCTACTCGAGATTACTTCCTCTTGCTACTGCCCACAACCTGAGCAATTGCCCGCATCCAGGCATCCCGCTCCTTGCCGAACCCTTCGTGAATATTGAGGTAATCATTCTTGCGGATGAACTCCGCCAACTCGGCGACCAGGCCTTCCAGCTTCGAGCGATGGATCGCCAGAAGTTGTTCGCTCACAGAATGTTCCCTGACCAGAGTCAGAGACTGCTGCAAGTGCGGCAGGCACAACGCATCTGAAGATTGGAGAGCTTCGACCACCTCCGCTTTATCAAGTCCCTCCACCAGCGCTGAAAGGATCATGCGAGCTGTTTCCTCCCTGTGCTCACAAACGGGACAGCGCCTGACTGGAATCATTGCATTCAGCGAATTCTCCTTGAAGGTCCGCGCCTGATCGGGCAGTTTCTTGAGCGACGACGACCGTGGACGGGAGGCGGACTGGAGGTTTCCCCCATCATCCAAGGTCTTGAGAATACTCTTCAGGATATCCTGGTAAATGAGTGAAAATCCCAGGGCATCGCCCAGGCGTTTGTCCACGGCAAGCCAGGCATGCTCATGACAGAAACCCAGACTGCCGCGCAGATGTCCACGCCATTTGGGAGAATTCACATTCTCATAGAATTGGTTTTCCAGGTAGCGTTCAACGCTATACTGCTCCACCCGACAAACAGGACATCCCTTCTCCCGGCAGGCATCCAGCAATTTATAGAGCATGAAGTTCGACAAAGGCTATCGATCCCTTCGGATTGAAGAGTTACTCATGGTTCATGCCTCCACATCTGGGCGGCGAGATAGCTTTAATCTTCCGGACC
>DATFET010000544.1:0-6158 GCA_035250835.1 Anaerolineales bacterium | reverse complement strand
CATCATGAACGTCCTCAAACGCATCAAGCAGGAACTGGGGACGAGTTTCATCCTTATTACTCATGATATCGCCACCTCCAGCGAGCTTGCGGACGAGGTAGCCATCATGTATGCCGGTCAGATCGTGGAGGTGGGACACGCCAGGGACTTCTTCCCCGCGCCGCTTCATCCCTATGCACAGATGCTGATGGCAAGCGTGCCGCGCCTGCGCAGCGACTCAGATCCGATGTTCATCACAGGTCAGCCGCCGAGCCTGATCAACCTTCCAACCGGCTGCCGCTTTAAAGCGCGCTGCCCGTTCCGCTTCGACAAATGTGACGAGGTGCCTCCTATGTTCGGGAACAATGGCCGCAAGGTCAAATGCTGGTTGTATGAGTGACCTGTCATTGCGAGGACGCTTCGCGGCTCTCCCGGACGAAGCAATCCCCTCGTTGAGGGGAAGATTGCTTCGTCGCGACGAACGCTCCTCGCAATGACATAATAGGGAGCATGACATGTTAACCGAATTGCGAGAGGCAAGGATGAAACCGCCCAATACTACTCAGCCTGAGACTCTGCTCTCCATCCAGGATTTGCACGTCTGGTACGAACTGCGTAAATTCGGATTTGGTCATGCGGGCTACGTCAAGGCGGTGGATGGCGTCAGCTTTGAGCTGCAGGAAGGGGAAACAGTGGCAGTCGTCGGTGAGTCGGGATGCGGAAAGTCCAGCCTGATGAAAACGATCCTCGGCTTGAACGTTCCCACCCGCGGAGATGTCATCTTCGATGGGGAGAATTTATCCGGGATGAACATGAAAACCATCCGCCGCTATCGCTTCAAGATCGGTTACGTCCAGCAGGATCCCTATGGAGCACTGGCGCCTTTCATGACGGTTCGGAAGATCCTGGAAGAACCGCTCATCATCAGTGGCATGAAAAATAAAGAGGAACGGCTGGCTCGTATCCGCAAAGTGATGAGCGAGGTCAAGCTTCATCCTGCGGACGATTACCTGGAGAAGTTCCCGCACATGCTCAGCGGCGGACAGCAGCAGCGCATCGTGATCGCCCGCGCCATGCTGCGCGAACCGAAGCTGATCGTCGCCGACGAACCGGTCTCGATGCTGGATGCCTCGGTGCGTGTGGAAGTTTTGAAACTGATGCGCGCCCTGCAGGAATCGCATGGTCTGTCCGTGATTTACATCACCCACGATCTTTCCACGGTGAAATATTTTTCGAAGCGGATCTTCGTGATGTACGCGGGCAACCTGATCGAAAAGGCGGACACGCGCCGCCTGCTCGAGAACCCACTGCATCCGTATACGCATGCACTGCTGGCTGCCACGTCCGACCCGGACGCTGCCAACGCGGATACCTTCAAGGAAGTCCCGCCGGGCGAGCCGCCAAGTCTCGTCCACCCACCCAGTGGCTGCCGCTTCCATCCGCGTTGTCCGCACTTCATGGCCGGCCTGTGCGATGTGCAGTTCCCGCCCGATTTCGAACCCGAGCCGGAGCATTTCGTCGCCTGCTGGTTGTATAGGGATGATACTGCTGGTCGAGTAGATGATGGCGATTTTCCAGCGTCGTATCGAGACCAGGGAAGCACATACGAAACGCAATGATTTATGAAACCTGATGTTTACTTGAAAAACGCGCTTCGTCTACCACTTCGCCTCCCCTACAGGTCGCTCCGTGTCCGCTCAGCGCGAGTTAACTTATGAACTCCCCTCGCTTCCTGCTCATTCTTGGCGTTTTCCTGATGCTTATGGGAATCGTCCTGCCATTCTTGATGGTCATCCAGGTGCTGGAGTCGACCTTCTTCCTGAACTTTTTCTCCTGGGGAGCATCCGTTGCAGGGCTGGCATTGGGTACGATTGGGTTCGCGTTGTGGTCAAGGGGCAGGAAAGAATAATCAATTATCGCTCAACGCAAATGTTATTGCCTCATCGAGTGCCATCTTTTGCCCCTCATCATAAGCATCCGAAAACGCGACCTCGCCCAACTTCGCAAGACAGGCCGCGATGATTTTATCTATATTCGCCTGTTCGATATGGGGTCGTGTATCCTGTATTTTTTCACGCATGAGATCCGCCCACCCGATCAGCCGCGCTGCGTAGTCAGGCTTTCCCACAGTAGTATACAGCTCTGCCATTCCTTCCAGGGCGAAGATCACCCCTATAGTGTAGCCGCCCTTCCCGAAACTTTGTGCGGTTTCCGTCAGGACTTGACGGGCCTCCGTCAGATTGCCCGAGCGCAACAGGACGTGTCCCAAACGGACCTTCGCCCAATGATAGGATATCCGATTCCCCCGTTCCTGGGCATAGATCATCACGTCCCGCAGCAGAGTCTCTGCCTGTTCATAGTCCCCTTTCATAGATGCGATGATGCTTTTCGTGACGCGCGGATTATCCCAAACATTTGCCCGCCGGTTGGCTTGCCATAGACGCATGGCTTCATCCACGCATTTTTCACCCAGTTCAAAATCTCCGTGAAAAACCCTGAATTGCCCCAGCAGGCCGAGCAGGTTCGCCAGCGTAATTTGATCTCCCACTTCGCGATATAACGGGATTGCCTTTTCCCAGTACTCGAACCGTTTCTCAAGATCGTGATAACTCCAGCCCAGATAAAGAAGGGCATTTGCATGCCGCCAGCGATCCCCTAACGACTGTGCCAGTGCCAGAGCCTGTTTGCCAACCTCAAGAGAAGTCTCTATCTCATCCTTAAACTGATACATGTTTTCCAGGGAGATGAGGATATCTACTTCTCCCTGGCGATTCCCAGCCGCGCGGAATAAAGCCAGGCCTTCTTCTGCCACCGCAAAGCCCTGGTCGAACTGTTGGAGCCACATCAAAAGCCAGCTGTACGAGTTCAAGGCATGGGCACGGGCCAGGGGGAAGTCTTTTGATTCTGGTTTGTGAATGAAATTCTCCAGCCAGCGGCGGCCCTCCGGCAGGTTGGCGCTTTCCCAGTAGCGCATCAATCTGCCCGATAGATATAAGCCCTCTTCGATATCGCTCTGATCCGCCCAATGCAGCGCAACGCGAAGGTTGTTACGCTCATCATTGAGACGTTCCATCCAGTCTACCAGCGAAGGACCTCTCAACTCCAGTTCTGCACGCTCGGAAAGGTTTGTAAAATATTCCAGATGGCGGGTGCGGACCAGTTTCTCGCCGCTCGATTCGACCAGTTTTTCATGGACATATTGCCGCACGATTTCATGGAAGTGATAACGGGTCTCGCGCCCCGCTGCCTGGTCCACCACGATGAGCGACTTCTTGACGAGCGCGCTGGTCAGGCTTAACACGTCCCCATCACAGACTGCCTGGGCGGACTCGAGAGTCCAGCCGCCCGCAAAAACGGAAAGCTGGCACAAAAATTTTTGTTCCGATTCTTCCAGCAAGCCCCAGCCCCAATCCATCGATGCCTGGAGCGTCTGGTGGCGCGGCATGATCGTCCGGCTGTCGCTTGAAAGCATGGCAAAGGACTCCTGCAATTGTTTCAGGATCTCCTCCACCTGCAGGATGTTCACGCGGGCAGCTGCCAGCTCGATCGCCAGCGGGATGCCGTCCACCCTGCGGCAAATCTCAACCACAGGCTGGGCGTTCGCGGTGGTCAAGATGAAGGATGGATTTGCCAGCGCTGCCCGTTCGCTAAACAACCGTATCGACTCGTATTGGTTCAATTCATCGACCGGCACGTCACTTTCCGGAAGGGAAAGTGATGGCATGGTATAAACTGCCTCTCCTGATACATTCAATGTCTCCCGGCTGGTTGCCAGGATGTGAAGATCCGGGCAATTGCCAAGCAGGGATGTCACCAATTGCGCGCAGGCACTCAGAAGGTGCTCACAGTTGTCGAAGATCAACAAGGCAGTTTTTGTGCGCAGGAATTCGTTTAATCGCTCGAGGACGGTATAAGTAGTCCCCTCCCGAATATCGAATATCGAAGCAACCGTTTGGTTGACGAGCCCGGGATCGGAAAGTGAATCGAATGGGACGAGCCAGACTCCATCCGTATACTCCTTCAGCAGTTTATGCCCCACCTGCACCGCCATACTGGTCTTGCCGATGCCGCCTGCGCCAGCCAGTGTCACAAGGCGGCTTTTTGCGATCAGCCTGATGATCTCGTCCAGTTGTTTTTCACGCCCGATAAAAGTTGAAAGCGGGTGTGGAAGGTTATGCGGGGTTGTGGTTTCCTTAACAGACCTCTCGATCTGGATGGGTTTCATTTCCCCTTTGCGGATCTTTCTATACAGCGCGCGTGTCTCCGGCTGGGGATCCAGGTTCAACTCTTTGCGCAGGATTTGTTCACAGGTTTCGTACTGCTTGAGTGCCGCGCTGTGCTGCCCGGCCTGCAGATAGACTTCCATTAATTGGCGGTGCGCAGCTTCATCCAGAGGATCGAGGGAGACCAGGCGCCGCGCGTATGGGATGGCTTGCTTCGCCTGTCCCAGTGCGCTGTAATCCTCCGAAAGCCTGCCCAGGACAATGGAAAGCTTGTGCCGCAAATCTTCGGCTTCCGCGAACGCCCAATCGTTGAACGGATGGGCATCCTTAAGACTGAACCCGCTCAGGAAGTGGTTGCGGTACAGTTTAGCGGCATCCACTAAAAGCGGGATGCGAAGCGAGGCGTCCTCCTCAGCGTTGCTCCTGGAGATCAGAGCTTCAAATTCATGAACGTCCAGCCCGGCGCGCTCACCGTCATTCAGGCAAATCTGCTCGCGATCGCTGTGCAGCACGCCCTCACCCAGAGACTGCTGGATCTCCCATAGGATCTGTCGCAGGTTCTTGAAGGCATTGGATTGGTTGGTATCGGGCCAGAGCAGGGAGCTAAGTGATTCACGCCTGTGCTGCCCCCCTTCGACGGCAAGATAAGCCAGCAGCGCCACAGATTTGCGGCGCTCTAGATGGATGGATGTCCCATCCAGATCGAACTGGGGGGGACCCAACAGATGCAGGCCAAGACGCGGGGACATACTCTCCTTCTCTCCAATGGGTGAGTTGATTATATCCCCGAAATTTCTCGAAGCTGTTGAAGTGGAGTATTTTGAGACGCCCTGTGAGACGAAATCCAGACGTGCCGTGAATAAACTGTGTTCATGTTCAACCCATCAAGAAGGAGTGAATGATGAACAGATTTATTACAATAGTTGTGCTGCTGGTCATTCTCACAATTTTTGCCATTGCGATTGGCGCGGAGGTGGTTCAGGTGTTGAGAGATGCAGCCGCACCGCCGCCGCTGCCTTATGGTTTGCCGCTGACAGGAGACTAACATGAAAAAATATCGTCATGCACTTCCACAATTGGACGGGAAGCTTTTCCTGGCCGATGGGGGGATCGAGACCACTTTGATCTTCCACGAAGGACTGGAGCTCCCCGACTTTGCCGCTTTCCATTTGTTGAATAATCCGGAAGGCGAGGCTGCACTGCGCAAATACTTCCGCACCTATGCCGAGCTGGCGAAACGGTTTGGGAGCGGGCTGATCCTCGAAAGCGCGACCTGGCGCTCCAGCCCGGACTGGGGATCGCGGCTCGGGTATTCGTCCGGATCCCTGGCGGATGCGAATCGGAAAGCGATCCAGCTTCTGGAAGAACTTCGGAAGGAATATGAGACCGCACAGACCCCGATGGTCATCAGCGGATGCATTGGTCCGCGCGGCGATGGATATGTGCCGGGGGATCTTATGTCCTCACAGGAGGCGGAAGGTTATCATCGGGAACAGATCGAAACTTTCGCCGCCTCATCCGCGGACCTGGTGACCGCCATCACGATGAATTATGTCGAAGAAGCGATTGGCATTGCCCGCGCCGCGCAACAGGCGAACATACCTGTCGTCATTTCTTTTACGGTGGAGACCGACGGGAACCTGCCGACCGGCCAGACGTTGAGATCTGCGATCGAACAGGTGGACGCGGCGACTGCAGGATACCCCGCCTACTACATGATCAACTGCGCTCATCCCACCCACTTCGAGCATGTCCTGGCCGAAGGCGGGGGATGGCTGGAACGGCTTCGCGGTCTGCGCGCCAACGCCTCTCAAAGGAGCCACGCCGAGCTGAACAAAGCTCCCGACCTCGACGAAGGGAATCCGCTCGAGCTCGGAAAACAATATGCCAGACTGAAGCGGCGATTACCCCATTTGAACGTGATGGGCGGCTGCTGCGGCACTGATCACCGCCATT